>CAKKPR010000001.1 GCA_919901705.1 Thermodesulfovibrionales bacterium
CTCTCTCTTCCAGACTCATTCGTTTGAACTTCCTTCCCACTTTGGTTTCCTCCTATAGGTATTTTACCCAAAGTGGTGCAATTACTTATGGAACTGATGAGCTCATATTCGATATGGCTATACCTTAAAAGATGTAGCTGAACACCTTGGTGTGCATTATGCTACAATTAGCAGGGCTGTTAAAAGGGTCGAGAAAAGGAGATAAAAAGTGTTATTGCAAGACCTGACCCCAAAAGCCAAAAGTTAATCCAAAAGTTAATCAAAAGGTTATCAAAAGGACTATTATAGATCCCCAAAGGGTTTTTTGCGACAGTGCGGAGGTATGCGGATGAGTAGATATAGAAATGTTTTTCAACTTATCATAACCATTGCCATTACGTTAATATCAGTTGGCTGTCTTGGAATTACACCTCATGAAAACTTTAAAGCTCATTTGTATCAAAAAATCGGTATGAGGTTAGACGACATTCCGTCGTACTGGTGGCCTTATGAAGAAGATAAAGTTGATACTAAGGTGTTGCCCAACGGCAATATTGAGAACAAGTATAAATATCGGGGTACATGTTTCTATATATACGAGATCGATCCCAAAACGCGCAAGATAGTTGGCGCGCGTTTTGAGGGAAGTGAAAAAGATTGTGTGGTCAATCCGTGAAGTGATGGAGATGAAAAGAAAATAAGTAATAAGAGAATGAAAAGGGGACAGGCTACTTTAAATGAGAACAAGCGGTCAGGGAACAGCTGTCAGACGATTGAAGGGATTCTGATTAAAAATCCATTTATCTAACTATAGCATTTTGAAGTCTAACTCTTCTTTATCCCATGAAACAACTCACTCCCTGCTCCGGGATATACCTTCCGCTCACTCTTCGGAGTCGGTTTTTTGACCTTTGGCCATTTGTCAAGCTGTGGTTCTGAGCCTTCTTTTGTTATGGCTGCCGGAGCCTTATCAATCATCTTTGGATTCTTTCGGATGTCTTTGCCCTCGATATTATGGCTGAACTCAATCGGGATGCCGTTGGGGTCAAAGGCATAAATTGAGTGTATGAATCCGTGGTCAATGACCATAGAAACTTCAAATCCTGCTGCCTCAAGTTTATCCTTCAATTCCCATAGGCCATCCTCTTCTTCAACGCCGAATGATACATGGTCAAATATAAAGGGGCCTTTAACAGGATAGCCATGTTCTTTTTCTTCCACAGGCATAACTCCAGGCCATTCAAAAAAAGCTATAAGGTCATTTTCTGAAATTTCGAAGAAATAGTGCCTGTACCCGGGTTTCCCAAGCCCTGCAACCAGCCTCATACCGAGCAGGTCCCGCCAGAATCTGATTGTCTTATCCATATCCCCTGTTGCCATTGCCAGATGATTTATGCCATTGAATTTTATCATTGTGGTCCTCCCTGAGCACAATCAGCAGTGCATAAAATTATTATAACTCAATTTATTTGACAATAATAAAAAATTGGTGGATTTTTTAGCTGGTTTTATTTTATTATTCAGAAATAGCCGTACAATTTTCTAAGGAGGTGAATGTTTAAATGTTTTTGGTAACAGTAGATGCGGAAAAGTGCGAAGGTTGTGAGGAATGCGCTAACAATTGTCCTGTTGCAGTATTTAAGATGGAAAATGGCAAATGTGTTGTTGTTCAAGGGGACTTATGTGAAGGTTGTGAGACTTGCATAAGTGTCTGCCCAAGTGGGGCAATAACACTCAAAGAAATGTAATGATTATATGGTAACAACAAAAGGGGATGCTGGATTTTCCCCGCGCTCCCTTTTTGTTTTTTAAATAAAATTACCTCTTTGAACATATAGAATCTAAGTTTATTTATTTTCTCTATTCTGTTTTGCTAAGGAGTCAACTATAAAGAATTCTCCTTAACCCTGAAATGAGATTTATGAGAAAGCATA
>CAKKPR010000002.1:0-4548 GCA_919901705.1 Thermodesulfovibrionales bacterium
GGTCGAAGATACTTATATATCTGAGGTCTCTTTTAACCCCGTAGTACTTTTCGAGCGCATAGAGAATCCTGAGTTCAGAAGCGGCATAGGGTATTATGTCGTAGCCGCTGACAAACCTGAATTCGTCCACTGCATTCATATTCTTTGGATCGAGCATTACTACATGAAGTCTGTTCTTCTCTTTTTTGAACGGGATGGCCTTATATTTCTCTGCCATCTCTTTGCTGATTGACGCAAGGGTCTCCTCATCCAGTCCGGCTAACTGTGAAGACTCCACCACAGGAATCTTGAGATAACGGCTGAGAAATCTTGTGAATTCATCTTCTGTAAGGATTCCCAGTTCAACAATATTTGTTCCTATCCTTCCTCCAAAGATAACCTGCCTCTCAAGGGCGAGCCTCAGGTGTTCTTTTGTAATAAGACCTTCTTTGACCAGGACCTCACCAAGTTTCATAGCCTTATTTTATACCATATTTGGAAAGTCTGTGTCTGAATGCGCGGAAGGAAAGATTTAACAGTTTTGCCGCCTCTGTCTTATTCCCATTCGCCATTTTAAGTGCATTCTGTAGATAGTTTTTTTCGATGTTCCCGATAATACAGTCTAAATCTGCTCCCTCTTTTGTCAGATCAGGGATATATTTCATATCCTCTGAATGTTTATAAATTTCCTGCGGTACATCTTCGGCGGCAATTTCCTCCCTGTCTGTCAATAACAATATTCTTTCTAAGACATTCTCAAGCTCTCTTACATTGCCCTTCCACGGATATTCCATAAAAAGCTTCATTACCTCGGGGGCTACCAGCCTCTTTAACAAGGGAGATAGCTTTATAAGAAAGTGGTCTACGAGCAGGGGGATATCCTCTTTCCTCTCCCTCAAAGGAGGGATATGCAGAGGCACCACATTTAACCTGTAGTATAGATCTTCCCTGAATCTGCCTGATGCAACCTCATCCTTAAGGTCTTTATTTGTAGCAGAGATTATTCTTACATCAACTTTGATATCTGTTGTGCCGCCAACACGCCTGAAAGTGCTGTTTTCAAGGACCCTCAGCAGCTTGGCCTGAAGGTTAATTGACATCTCACATATCTCGTCGAGGAAAATACTTCCGCCATCCGCTATCTCAAAAAGTCCCTGTTTGTTATAGGCCGCTCCTGTGAATGCGCCTTTCATATGCCCGAAGAGTTCACTTTCCAGGAGGCCCTCAGGGAAGGCAGCGCAGTTTATGGCAACCAGATTTTTTTCTTTTCTGAGGCTGAGGTTGTGAATTCCGGTTGCGACCAATTCCTTGCCGGTGCCGCTTTCTCCTGTTACAAGGACATTGGAATTGCTCTGAGCTATTCTGGGCATGACATTCAGCAGCTCCTGCATCTTCTGGCTTTTCCAGAAGATATGTCCGAGTTCATAAGTTGTCTTTATCTTCTCGCGGAGTATCGAAACTTCTTCGCGGAGCTTGCGTTTTTCGAGCGCCTTTTTAACAACTACCCGTATTTCATCTATCTTGAACGGCTTATGAATATAATCATAAGCGCCCAGCTGCATTGCCTCTATTGCAGACTCTGTTGTTCCGAATGCCGTTATCATAATTACCAAAGTATCAGGGGATATCTCCCGTACTTTTTTAAGTATCTCAAAACCGTTTATCTTCGGCATTTTAATATCTGTAATCACCATATCGAAGATATCCCTGTTAAGCAGGTTCATGCCGTCAACGCTGTCAGCAGCGGCAGTGACGTCATAGCCCTCGCCTGCGAGAAGAATTTTCAGAACTTCCCGCATGCTCTTTTCATCCTCTACAATGAGGATCTGGCCTTTATTATGCTTTTCCATTGACATAGGGTATTACAACCTTAAAAGTTGTGCCGCTATTATTGCTGGTGATATTTATCTTACCATTATGCTCTTCTATAATCCTGTATGCTATGGCCAGGCCAAGTCCTGTGCCTTCATCCTTTGTAGTAAAAAAGGGATAGAATACCTTCCCGATATTCTCCTGTGATATGCCAGCACCGGTATCGCGAAAAATTATCTCAATAAAATTATCGCTTTCCCTTGTGCTGACCGAAAGCTCTCCTCCATCAGGCATTGCCTGTATTGCGTTCATCCCGAGGTTCCAGAAAACCTGGCGCAGTTTCTGGTGGTCGGCATTAACATGGGGCAGCGCATTAAAATTTTTTCTGATAGCGATATTATTCTGTACAGGCGCTGTGTGCGCAAGTAATTCGAGTGTGTCGTCAAGCATGAGATTAAGGTCAAAGGTATTGAATTCAGCAGGCCGCGGGCTTGAATAAGTCAGAAAATCTGAAATTATGTTATTCAGCCTGTCCATTTCTTTTAAGGCTATTTCCATTAACCTTTTTTTATGCTCCTCTGTCACGATATTTTCTCTCAGCATTTCCACTGATCCTTTGAGAGACGCTATCGGATTTCTGATTTCATGGGCGATATTAGCTGAAAGTTCGCCGATAGCCGCCCATTTTTCCTTCTGCTTTATTTCTGTCTCCATTTCTTTAAATTGAGTAATGTCCTGAAATATCCCGATAAAACCTTTATTCTTTTCGGCAATATCTCTGAGTTCCGAGATAGTCAGGCTGATGATCCTGTCGCCTGCTTTCTGATGACTTATTACGCCTTCTAACCTCTCTATATCGGCGCCACGCGCAATAAAAGGGAATATCTCATCTATGCTCCGGCTGAGGGCGATTTTCCTCCCGACGCCTGTTATATTCTCAGCAGCCCTGTTAAAGATTAATATGCGGCCTTCGGTATCAGTTGTAAATATGCCGCTCGGGATATTTTCGATAAGCTCCTCATTGAAAAGTGAGAGTTCCCTGAGGTCGGAATCGGTTTGTTCAAGGGCATGTGTAGTCTTTTCGAGCCTTGAAGACAGGTAACCGCTCAGGAAGGCTACCAGATAAAAGGCGGATATGTGCGCAAATATATTGTAAAGGAAAGCTTTTTCAGTCAGTGTCATATCGTATTCTATGGGAAGAAGTTTATAATACTGGAGGTCGATTATAATACCGTAAAGGATGCTGTTAAAAGTCGCAATTATATAACCTGCCCTTCTGTCCAGCACCGCGCTTGCCGACATCACCGTTAACGGCATAATGAATGAAAACCAGCTCTC
Source organism: Thermodesulfovibrionales bacterium (assembly GCA_919901705.1). Classification (GTDB taxonomy): domain Bacteria; phylum Nitrospirota; class Thermodesulfovibrionia; order Thermodesulfovibrionales; family UBA1546; genus SCSY01. The sequence continues at coordinate 3,130 of CAKKPR010000002.1, forward strand.
AATTCCGCCTGTGAGATATATGAGTATGTTTATGGCTGAGGCGTCTATAAAAAGCTGGACATAGGCAAACAGCGCATGCATTTTTACCCTGTTCAGTAAGATGGAATAAACTATTGTGAGGGTATAGAGCGCTATTATGAGGTTTAAAGTAGCGCGGGGATGCGGGAAATTCCTGTATCCGACCTGCAGTATAAAGAACGAGCCCAGCAATAGCGTAACAAAAATGACCCTTACTGTGATAAGGGACTTTAATTTTTTACTCAGGACTTTATCGGTCATCTGGAAAAGATAGGTTAAGGTTGAGGTAAAGGTTTAGAATTTCCTTAACCTTAACCTTAACCTTAACCTCCTTGGCTTTACTTTACGAGCGATCCCATCTTAAATATCGGCAGATACATTGCTATTACTACAAAACCAACTGTACCGCCAAGAAATACCATCAGCAGCGGCTCCATCATGGCTGTCAGGTTCGAGACAACACTATCAACCTCTTCATCATAAAAATCAGCGATCTTTGAAAGCATTGTATCAAGCGCGCCTGTTGTTTCGCCTACGGATATCATGTGGGTGACCATCGGCGGAAATACCTTTGCCTTTGCGAGGGGTTCTGCAAGGGTTTTACCTCCTGTTACAGCCTTTCTTACTTCCATAATTGCAGCTTCAATTACTTTATTGCCGGCTGTCTTTGCTGTTATCTCAAGCCCGTCCAGTATCGGCACCCCGCTGCTTGTAAGCGTCCCGAGGGTCCTGGTGAATTTGGCAACAGCAACCCTGTTGAGAAGCACCCCGAATATAGGCAGTTTTAGCAAGATTCTGTCTGTTAGAAGCTGACCTTTTTCCGTGCGCCTGAACTGCTTCAGGAACATACCAAGGCCGGTTATCACGCCGGCTGTTATAAGGCCGCCCCAACCGCCTATAAAATTACTGATCCTGATGATTATCAATGTCGGCAGTGGAAGTGTTCCGCCCATTGAGGCAAACATGGACGAAAAAGTAGGGACAACAAATATCATTATAACTGCGATTGCCAGGACTGCTATGACTGTAACTATTATAGGATATGTCATAGCGCCCTTAACTTTTTTCTTTAATGCCATTGCCTTTTCTATATATGATGCAAGCCTGTTAAGGATTGTATCCAGGATACCGCCTGCCTCGCCTGCTGCTACCATGTTTGCATACAACTCAGTGAATACCCTCGGGTGTTTTTTGAGTGCATCAGCATAAGTTGAACCTGCCTCAACATCATCCTTGACCTGAGCCAGCACTCTGGCGAGCGCCTTATTTTCGACCTGTGTTGAAAGGATATCAAGGGCCTGTACCAATGGCAGGCCGGCGTCTATCATTACGGAAAACTGTCTTGTGAATATAACAATATCCTTATCTGAAACCTTGCCGCCGCCCCCGAATAACTTTTTT
>CAKKPR010000002.1:4648-6227 GCA_919901705.1 Thermodesulfovibrionales bacterium
TTGTCTGTCCGGTCTGCATCATGGAATATATCTGATGTATCTTGTCTTCTCTTATGAGGTTTCTTATAGCCGGGTTCGGCACCAGCAGCTCAACTGCGAGAACCCTTCCATGCCCGGACTTCTTTGAGATAAGCTGTTGGGCAAGTATCCCTTCAAGGACAAAAGAGAGCTGGGTCCTTATCTGCTCCTGCTGATGGGGCGGGAACACGTCTATTACACGGTTTATTGTCTGGACAGCGGAATTCGTATGCAGTGTGGCAAGCGTCAGATGCCCTGTCTCTGAAACTGTAAGGGCTGCCTCTATTGTCTCAAGGTCGCGCATCTCACCTATCAGGACAACATCGGGGTCCTGCCTGAGGACATACCTCAAGGCTGCCTTAAAAGATACAGTGTCGGAACTTACCTCTCTCTGGTTAATCAGGCATTTTTTGTGAGGATGAAGATATTCTATCGGGTCTTCTACCGTGATTATATGGTCCTGCCTCTCTGAGTTTATCCTGTCGACCATTGCAGCCAGCGTTGTTGATTTACCGCTTCCTGTCGGCCCTGTTACAAGAATCAGTCCGCGAGGCCTTTTTACAAGGTCGTTAACAATCTCAGGCAGCCCCAGTTCCTGAAATGTTCTTATCTGGAACGGAATAGTCCTGAATGCTCCGGCAACTGCGCCTCTCTGCATAAAGATGTTTCCCCTGAACCTGCTTAACCCTTTAACTCCGAATGACAGATCAAGCTCATTGTTTTCCTCAAACTTATGTTTCTGGGCATCTGTCAGGACACTGTAGCAGAGTGTTTTTGTATCAGCAGGGGTCAATCCCGGATGGTCCAGCGGTATAAGCCTGCCGTCAACCCTGACCCTTGGCGGACTCCCCGTTGTTATGTGCAGGTCCGACGCCCCTTTCTCTATCATAATTTTCAGTAAGTCATACAATGTTGCCATCTATTTCCTCCATTTTAAATTCAAAATTTAAAGAAGTGTCAGTGATTAGTGTCTGTGTCAGTAAAGAACTGACACTGTTAACTGACACTGTCACTGCAATTTTGCTTTTTTCATTTTGCACTTTATTTAATCTCCAGCCGTAACCCTCAGCACCTCTTCTATAGTAGTAACGGCTTCTTTTACTTTAGTCATTCCACTCATCCTTAATGTCTTCATGTCATTTCTGATAGCGGCCTTTTTAAGCTCATCTGCTGATGCGCCTTCGAGCACGAGCTTCCGTATCTCGTCGTTAATAAGCATAATTTCATAAAGCGCTATTCTTCCCTTATAACCGGTTTTATTACACACAGAGCACCCTTTGCCCCTGTAACACTTGAAAGTCTTTGCCTCTTCTTCCGATAACCCCATATTTATAAGCGTGGCCACCGGAATCTTCTCCTCTTCCTTTTCGCACTGGTAGCATATCTTTCGTGCAAGCCTCTGTGCCATTATAAGTATAACAGATGATGACACCAAAAATGGTTCGATGCCCATGTTTAACATTCTGCTTATACTGCTGGGGGCGTCATTTGTATGCAGGGTGCTGAGGACCAGATGGCCTGTTAGTGCGGCCTTAACAGCAATCTCAGCAGTCTCAAAATC
>CAKKPR010000003.1 GCA_919901705.1 Thermodesulfovibrionales bacterium
CAAAATCGCCTGCCACAAGAGTTTAACGCGTTTGAGATTAGGTATTTTGATTTCCCTGTGTGCATGGATGTTCGCTTCTTTGAGAGCATGGATATGCCAGCCTGCTTTTTCAAGCATCAGGTCAATATTTTCACGAGCATTGTCTTCAGGACTTCTCGCCATGTACTCCTAATGAAAAGCCTTATTCCCCGCCTATTTTATTCCAAACCTGAAAAGTTAGCAAGCCAGTAAGAGAGAAAGCGCGGAAGTTCAAAAGTAAAGTAAAAGGGCTGTTCTAAGAGCTTTATAAGCTACACCCAAAAAAGCCTCCGGAGAATTTTCTGGAGGCTTTTTGCTTGAAGCGATATAATATTACATGGGAATAGCTGACAAAAAGTCTATTTCACTGATAGCCGCAATCATTTTTTCAATAATATTTCACATCTCCATTATCGCCGGTGTTCCTCTTATTGGGGTATTTAATTTTGGGGGGCTTCTCAGCGACAGGCCGCTTTACGCAAAGATAGTATCTGAAAACTCACAGGAATACGCTTCTCAAAGACCGGCAAAAAAAGTGTCTCTTTATCCGTCAGCGGATGAAAATATATTGCCGAATAATAATAAAACCTCTGAAACGGAGGACACTCTTAACCCGCCATCCGAAAAAGACGCTTCATCATTAAATACTGAAAAAATTTCTACAGAAAATAATTCAGAAAGAACCCTGAATGAAGAACTGACAAAATATATCGCTAAAAGTGAACCGGCTTCCTTGCCTGCCGCAAAAAAAGAAGAACTTATCCAACTGTTGTCAGTTTCAAAAGAAAGTTTTTTTTATGATATATACTGGCTTGGCATTCACGTTGGAGAAGCAGCCCTTGAGGCATCAAATAACAATGGGCTTATAAGAATAACCTCGCGGGTTAATTCCGGTCCATTTATATCCGCTTTTTACAAGGTAGAGGATTATGCTGAAAGCAATATGATAAACGGCAAGCCCTCGACATTTAAAATAAAGCAGAACGAGGGAAGAAAACGCAGCGATAAAGAAACATTTTTTAATATTGAAAAACAAACGGTTTTACACATCAACCATATTAAAGAAACAACTGATGAACACAGCATTAATATAGATATGTTGTGGGATATTTTATCAGGGTTTTATTACTTAAGAACACAAAACCTTAATATCGGAGAAGCTGTTTATATTAATATTTTTGATAGCAATAAGTTCTATCAGGCAGAGGTCCAGGTGATAAGAAAAGATACTATAAAGCTGCTGAATGAAAAAGAGATAAGCGCCATGCTCGTGAAACCAATACTCAAATCAGAAGGTTTATTTCAAAATAAGGGTGATATATCTATCTGGCTTACTGATGACGAAGCAAAGACACCGGTGCGGGTAGAAACTGAGGTGTCTATCGGGAAAGTAACGGCAGAATTGAAAGCTATTAAAATAGAAAAGTGAAATGGAAGCGACAGTCTGGCGTTTAAATGCCCTCCGGCCTCCACGCGCCTTTCGCTCTAAAAATGGGAACTGTTGATACAGACTTTAATGCATAAGATTGTTGTATAATAAATAAATTACTTCTATAAGGAAGAGTTTGGAAAAAAATAAACATTGTGAGATTTGGGCCATCGGAGGCGGAAAAGGCGGGACAGGGAAAAGCTTTATTACCAGCAGTATCGGCACTTATCTGGCTACAAAAGGCAAACAGGTTATACTGGTAGATGCTGACTGGGGTGGCGCAAACCTCCATTCCTTCCTGGGCACAAACAGGCCGCAAAATTCCCTTACAGATTTTTTCGAAAAGAAAGTGCCCTTAAAAGAGCTTATTGTTAACTGCGGCATATCTGAGCTGGGCTTAATAATGGGCAACCTTCCCTCTCTGGATTCCGGAGATATTAAATATGCCCAGAAGATCAAATTTTTTAACCATATCAAAAGGCTTGATGCGCATTACATCCTTATCGATCTCGGCGCCGGTTCACATAGCAACACTATGGATACCTTTTTGCTTGCCGACAAGATGATCGTCGTGATAGTGCCGGAAATAACCGCTATAGAAAATATGTACCACTTTATAAAAAATGTATTTTTCAGAAAACTGAAAGCTGTGCTCCAGGCTCATGGGGTAAAGGATTCTCTGCAGGATGCATGGAAAAACAGGGAAATGCACGGGATAAAAACCCTGAAAGAACTCATCATTTATCTGGCGGGCATATCACCGCATATAAAAGATATTATAGACAAAGAGATGTCAGATTTCAGGATACATATTATCCTGAACCAGATAAGAAGCAGCCGTGACATATCGATCGGCACGTCTATAAAGAGCGTTTGCACTAAATTTTTAGGGCTTCATACCCAATATGCAGGATATATAGAATATGACACTTGTGTGACAAGCTGTATTAATAAAAAGCAGCAATACATGCTCACATATCCTTTTTCGCATATTGCAAAGTCAATTGGCAAGCTTTCAGATAACCTGATGGAGAGAAAGGAGGTAACAGTAGCAAAAGATGAATGTGTCCCCGGAAGACTATAACAGGTATCTTGAGATTCTCGAACTCAGCCCCAAGGCCTCATTGTCAGAGATAAGAAGTTCATATCTTTACCTGAGGGCGCTTTATTCAAGCGACTCTATTGTTACATCTGCCATCGCGCATGAATTTCCTGAGGACGACAGGCAGGGGATACTTCAGCAGATAGAGGAGGCATATTTAAAACTTGCAGAGTTCTTCAAAAACAAAGCCGCCGCCCCGGAATATAAAGAAAAGCCTTCTATTGCCAATAGTAACATTAAAGATTTTTTAGCCAATATTACAACATTCAGCGGCCCGATACTGAAAATGATAAGGGAAAAGCTTATGGTTGAACTGAAAGACATTGCAAATTTCACAAAGATCCGCAAACAGTATTTTGAGAATATCGAACTTGAAAGGTTTGAAGCCCTCCCGACCGAGGTTTATCTTAGAGGCTATGTTGTTGAATATGCCCGCTATCTTTCTCTTGACCCAGCCAGGGTAGCCGATGATTATCTGGCAAGATACAAGGCATGGAAGACCTCAGCATGAAACTCCGTTAGAGACAAAAAGTCTCTAACGGAGCAAAGGTTATTTCTCAATAATCTTAACCTTCATCTCAATCCTCTCATTGGGATTATCATTTCTGTCTTTTGGCTGACTCACTATCTTGTCTGCCACTTCCATTCCGGAGACAACCTCGCCAAAGGCTGTATATTGCCTGTCAAGAAACGGCACATCAGCCACACAGATAAAAAACTGCGAACCTGCACTGTCAGGATTTGCAGACCGGGCAGCAGAGAGAATCCCCTTTTTGTGAGACTTCTCATTAAACTCAGCCTTGACAGTATATCCGGGCCCTCCCGTCCCGTGCTTTGACTTGTCGGGATTTTTCGAGTTTGGGTCCCCTCCCTGAATCATGAAACCGGGGATGACGCGATGAAAAACTGTTCCGTCATAAAATCCTTTTTTTGCAAGTTCAATAAAATTATTAACATGATTTGGCGCAACATCAGGGAAAAACCTTAGTTCAATATTCCCGAATTTAGTCTCGATTACCGCCTTTGTACCAGCCATCTTTTTAATCTCCTCTTTTGTAAATTTTTTGTTTTTT
>CAKKPR010000004.1 GCA_919901705.1 Thermodesulfovibrionales bacterium
ACTGGGGATATGCAGTAAAACCTGAGGATGTCGAAAAAGCGCTCAAGAAAGACCCATCGATAAAAGGAGTTTTTGTTCAGGCGTCAGAGACATCAACAGGCGTTTATCATGATATCAGGGCGCTTGCCTCAATCGTAAAAAAATATGAGAACACAATACTTGTTGTTGACGCAATATCAGCTTTGGTAGCACATGACCTCAAAATGGATGAGTGGGGAATTGACGTAATGATAGGAGGTTCCCAGAAAGGCGTGATGCTTCCTCCGGGCCTTGCATTTGTCGGCATAAGCGAAAAGGCATGGAAGTTTGCCGATAAAGCAACATCTCCGAAATTCTATTTCAACTTCAAAAAAGAACGCGAGGCACTCTCAAAAAACCAGACGAGCTTTACATCTCCGGTTACCCTGATAATAGGCTTAAATGAATGCATCAAGATTCTCCAGAAAGAAGGTCTTGAAAATGCCTTTGCACGCCATGCAAAACTTGCGCATGCGACAAGAGAGGCAGTAAAAGCTATCGGGCTTGAGATGTTCACAAAGGAATCTCCGTCCAATTCTGTTACTGCTATCAATGCGCCAAAAGGCCTGGACGGCCAGGAGATTTACAAGAATCTAAGGGTGAAATACGGCATCACAGCAGCAGGCGGACAGGGACAGGCAAAAGGGAAAATATTCCGTATCGCACATCTTGGTTATGCTGATACGTTTGATGTCATAACAGCGATTGCCGGCGTTGAGATGACCTTAAAGGGCATGGGATATCCTGTCAAGCTTGGAACAGGCGTTGCGGTTGCAGAGGAATTGCTGCTGAAGTAGCCTAACCCTTTTCTAAAACCAAAAGGGGGGATACAGGAGCGGCTATATTAAATATGGTGTCCCGGAATTTCGTAAAGACAAGTTTGTGGAGGATATTGAAGAAATAGTACAGCGCTATTCTTTTTTGTGCGAATTTTTCTTGAACCACTCCGCCGCATCTATCAGCCAGCCGCTGGAGTTTGTTGTTAAGCAGCCTTATCAATCTCTTTAGATTCGTACTCGGGGAACATAATAATAGCAGGATGAACATTGAACGCCCTTGCGAGTTGCTCAGCGCGTCTTTTGCCAATATCAATCTTTTCATTTTCTAAAAGGCTGATATTTGTGGCGCTAATTCCGGAACGATCGGCAAGTTCGCCCTGAGTCCAGCCTTTCAACTCACGGAGCATTCGAATAACTTCTCCAGTAGAAAGTGAGGCGTGAGACTTTGCTGACATAAACTCGCTCTGATTTTTCATTTATTCCTCCTAATAATCATGTGGTGTTATCTCCAGCACAAAAACCGTAACAACATCACGTTCTACTGTGTAGATTACTCTATTAATAAGTCAAGTGATTGTCAAGAAACACGGAAAGCGTCCCTATGTTTTCACGTTAATCTGTCTTCAGCCCTTTAAGTTATAAGTAATGTTTATAGACCGATAATGCAAGTCTGCCTAGCCAGACTGACATTTTTTTACACTATTTACTTATTTCCGCGATTTTACTTGCATTTTCCTTTTAGCTTCAGATAAGATAAGGTAAGTAAATTTAGGGGGTGTTTTTAAATGGAAGAACGCAAAGGGCTGAAGGATATATTAGAAAAAATTTCTACAGAAATAGGCATTCTTGAATCTGAGAAAAAAGAACTGACTGACAAGATGAGTATTATTGTAGAAAATATTCAAGCTCTTCTATCTAAGCAAGAAATCGTTAAGAGGGCCTTAGAGATGTTAGAGGAAGGGGATGCCGTAATAAAGGCTTCCGTGCCTCGTATTCGGATGGCACCAATACGGTCTCTACCCCATGAGGAAAAGACAGAACAAACTTCAAGCACTGGTAGAGGCATGACAGGTGCAACGTATGAGATTCTATCTCCAGCAGGAAAATATTTAAGTGTGCCTGAAATACATGCTGAATTAAAAAGCAAAGGCTACGAAAAAGACAAAATAAATGTATACGTCATGTTGAGCAAGTTAAAAGCCAATCGGAAATTAGTATCTAAAAAAGAGGGCGGGCAAAAGAAGTATGCACTACCGCATTAAAGGAGATAAACATATTAAGAATCTTAAAGAAAAGGGCAGGCAAGTACCTGAACATATATATAACGCTTTACTCGATAGAACCAGAGAAATTGGAGCTACAGATATGTTCTAATCAGTTAAGGTGACTGCTAATCGAGAAGAATTTATGAGCATAGGAGAATTTGCTGCAAAAAAAGAAGAATTAGTTTCAAAAATGAAAGGGAAGAATGCAAAAATATCAATCCACTCAACAATTTGAAAAGTCTTTCTCAAAGTTGCCTGAGGATATAGCCGAGCGTTTTGAAAAGAAACTTTCCCTTTTCTTAAAGGATATTTTCCATCCATCATTCAGGACAAAAAAGATGGATGGTTTTAAAAATCCATCAATATGGGAAGCCTCATTGACTATGAACTACAGATTTACTTTTGAGATGGATACGGAAGGCAAAATCATTTTCCGCAACATCGGAACGCATGCCATTTTGGGAAGGGAAAAGGTTTAGCGAGTCTTTTTAGAAGCAGCAAGCTCTTTTCTTCTTTTTCTCAAATGAGCAATACCCTCTTCTGCAGTAGAAAATACCTTTGATACTCTGCCCTTTTTAATGTCTTCTTCAGCAGTTTTTTCGGCTTCCTGCCACTCTTTGGTCCAGAACCATTCTTGATCAGCATCTATCAGCTTTTTTGCTTTCACTACAAGTCTGTCATCAACAAACTCGAAGTCAAGATAATCCCCTGTGGAAATACTGAGTCTCTCCATCACTTCTTTTGGGATTCTTACCTGACCTCCTGGACTGACCTTTACAGTAGGCATATGTTTAATATACACAATTACACATGTGCTGTCAAACTAAATATATCCTAACCATTGATTATTAGCCGCTTCATCCAGACAATCCACTTCTCTTTACCACTGTTCCGGGTTTTATTTTCAGGGACATGCTACTTAATTCGACAGCGGCTATATTAAGTATGGTGTACCCAGAATTTCCCTGGATATGTCAGCGAAGGTGTTCAGGAATAATGCACTTTTCAATATTGCCTTCACAAGCTACATTGCCGGTGCCGACTGTACCTAGTGAATTTTTAGATTCAGGATGTGAACATTTTTTAATTCCGCGTATTGTAGGTTTTTTAGGATTACGATTGCTCGTTAATATTTTACTGACAGACTTTGTAGTTTTACAAACATAGAAGGTGCAAGTTGACATTGATTATTCTCCTTTATATGTTTTATTTAATGCAGAACGCCGCGTCTGACCAATGGGCGCGGTTTTAGCCTGTCTGCGTCCAGGCGCATGTTAGGCTCTAGTTTGCCATAAAACGAAATCAATTTTCTTTAATTTTGAGATCCTATTGTGTTCGGGGACAATGTCATTAAAAATTTCGACGACCAAACTTCCAACATCGGACATTAAATGTCGTTCATACCAACTCTGGATTTTTTTGTATTGTTCCTCCGCCTTGAAAAGTTTTTTTTGGTCCGAATAATAGGGTGGCTTTATCCCGGTATTTTTTAGAACAAAGGCATCCCAAATTGGCAAATCCGGATTATGTGTTGCGACAAATTTGCTAGAAAAGGATGGCTCATACCTTCCCAATTCAGAATGAAGATATCTCAAAACTGTAGAAAAGTTTGGGGCATTGCCCTTTTGCCCTTGCATAAAGGAATAGTAAGTTTTGTACCAGGTTGCTGTCCGCTGCCGTATCCGATAAAATGAATTGAATTTTCGTTGGAATTCTCTGTCAGTTGAAACATCAGTTGAATGGAATGAATCCATTATTTCTAAATATTGGTCAATCCCTTTTCCGGCTTTTTTTATAGCCGATATGATTTTGTCCCTATCCATAGATTACTTTTAAGTCGAACAATTAATATCCTCACTTCGCTTTTTCCGATAATTGAAAAGAATATAGCACAAAGCAAGTAATTAAGGAAAATAAAATAATAATAAAATAAAGTCGTCATTCTCGCCCCCGATTACGAAATTCGGGGACAGGCTCCAGCGGGAATCCAGAATCTGAGTTTATAGACAAACTCAGTGTCCCTATGTTTTTCTATGTTATTTTCCGATAGTTCTGAGTTTATTCACTACATCCTCGAAACTCACCCTTCGGGTTCAATCAGCCGAGGCTGTTAACGCTTCATTTCGCTTCCGCACTCAGGTCGGATACTCGACTCGCAACCGAGCGGATTCGTCGCCTCGGGCGACTCGCCGAGGAGAGCCGAGGCGAAAAGAACTATCACCGAAAAAATAGCAAAGTCGCTTAATCCGGCATATCTTATTGATAGGTTTTATTAAGTCATGGCTTACTTTTGTGATATATTAATAATAAATGGTTAGTCTTGAATTGCAGAGATATATAAAGCGGAATGAGCCCCAAACAAGTATCGCAGATAATTAAGAAACTCTCTCTGGTCCCTCCAAAACCAGGGGTCTATCTGTTTAAAGGCCCTAAAGAAAATGTGCTTTATGTGGGCAAGGCAAAAAATTTAAAGAACCGACTGAGAAGCTATTTTCAAAAGTCGGCAGCGCTTGTCGGAGACTCGACTCTACGAGATGAAAGAAAGTCCTCGATGGTCAGGAAGATAAGGGATTTTTCCTATGTCATTACAGGCAATGAGCTTGAGGCGCTTGTGCTTGAAGCAAATCTGATAAAGCAGTATAAGCCGCATTTCAACATAATCCTCAGAGATGATAAAAATTATCCTTACCTGAAACTTACAATAAATGAGGAATGGCCAAGGCTTGAGGTCGTGAGAAAGATTAAAAAGGACGGCTCTCTTTATTTCGGGCCTTATATTCCTGCAAGCGGCATGTGGGAGGCGCTTTCTTTTATAAGGAAAAATTTCCGTTTGCGGCCGTGCAGGTATGTCCTTGATAAACCTATGAGGCCATGCGTTCAGCATCAGATGGGAAGATGCCCCGCGCCATGTGCCGGATTTATAGGCAGGGATGAGTATTTGAAGACAGTTGAAGATGTAAGGCTCTTTCTGGCGGGGAAAAAGAAGAACCTGCTTGATGGGCTTGAAGAAAGAATGGAGAGATTCTCTGAGGAACTCAGGTTTGAGGATGCTGCCGCGATAAGGGACAGTATAAACAATCTTAAAAGTATTTGGGAATCCCAGAAGGTTGTTGCCCCTGAACTCAATGACATAGATGTTATTGGCCTTTACATGGAAGGAAGAGACGCTGCATTTCAGGTGTTCTTCATAAGAAATGGGCTCATGATCGGCATAAAAGATTTCTTTCTGAAAGAAATAGGGGATATTACGGTTAAAGAATTACTCCATAACTTTATTGAGCAGTTTTACACAAAAGAGATTATCCCGCCGGATGAGATTATCCTCAGCAGCAGCCCTGAAGGGGCAGCAATGCTGGCTGAATGGCTTAAGGGGAAAAAAGGTAAAAGGGTAAAGATAATTACCCCGAAAAAAGGCAAAAGGCTTGAGCTTCTTAAAATGTCTGAGGAGAACGCAAAAATATTGGCCGGGAATAAAAAACAGGCTGTTCCCGGTGATGTCCTTGAAACACTGAAACAAAGGCTTGCGATTTCATATATCCCTTGCAGCATAGGAGCTCTCGATGTATCAACTATCTCAGGAAGCGAATCTGTCGGCGCATTTGTTTGCTGGGACGAAGGCGAATTTAAAAAAGAAATGTACAGGCATTTAAAGATTAAGACTGTAAAGGGCATGGATGATTATTCAATGATGGAGGAGATAGCAGGAAGAATTATTAAAAATCTTGGTGACAAGCTCCCATCCCTTATGATAATTGACGGCGGCAAAGGGCAGCTTGAAGCTGCCAGAAAAGCCTTTGATGAATACAACATAAAAGACACAGAGATTATTTCCATCGCAAAAAAACCTGACAGGGCCTTTACCACAACTCTCAATATGCCTGTTGACCTTGAGGACAGAAGCCCGTCCTCTCTTCTCCTTAAAAAGATAAGGGATGAGGCACACAGATTTGCAATAAATTTCCACAGAAAGCTGAGAGACAAGAGGCTGATGCGGTCTCCCCTTGAAGAAATTCCCGGCATAGGCAAGAAAAGAAGATTTGTTCTTTTGAGACATTTTGGTAGTATAGAGGGTATAAGAAAAGCAGGCATTGATGATATTGCAGGCATAAAGGGGTTTAACAGAAAGATTGCAGAAAAACTGTTGCAGGAGTTAAGGAGAAAATAAATGAAAAGTTCTAAGTTTCTCGCCTCAGGTCCGCACTCAGGCGGATTCGCCGAGGAGAACGAGTCGCCGAGGAGACAAGTTTCAAGTTTCAAATTAAAGATTGTTTTCTATCTTGCATCTTGCATCCTGTATCTTGCATCATCGGTAACCGCCGGTGCTGCTTACAGGATTTATCTAAAAAACGGCTCAACAATAAAGGGTGTAAGCCGTTATGAGAAATCAGAGGGGGAGATAAAGTTTTATTTTGAAGGAGGGATGGTAGGGATATCTGAGGCGGATATCCTTAGGATAGAAAGCGGTAAGGAGCCGATTAAGGACATTAAGCCAACCGAAATTAAACCAACCGAGGAATTAAAAGAGAAAAAAACAAAACCACCGGAGACTGAAACCAGAGAAGACGTGCAAAGGAGTGACAGAGCACAAGAGCCTGAAACCAGAGGAGACGTACCAGGAAATGATAGAGCAAAAGAGGCAGCTGATATAAAAACTCAGCCTGCTGAACCAGACAAAAAAAATCAGGAAATAGCCCGTAAAGAATCCGAACTTAGAAAAGTAGAAGGAGAGCTGCTGACTACAAGGGCGAGAATTCAGAATCTTTATATTAACGCCAGCAGCGATGCAGAGCGGTCCATGCTGCAGCAAAATATGATGAGAAAGAGAAAGTTGGAAGCCGAAAAAAAGAGACTTGAAGAGGAGCTGAAAGCGCTGCGTTAAAGTGAGCAGCAAATAATCAAGAGGAAAGGATTATACAGGAAACACTTATGAATATTTATGTCTCAGGTTCAATGGCATACGACAGGATTATGGACTTCCCGGGTAAATTCTCAGACCACATTCTGCCTGGCAAGATACATATCCTGAATGTATGTTTTACAGTTAATGGTATGGTCGAAAAATTCGGCGGCACTGCCGGAAATATTGCTTATTCGCTCAGCCTTCTTAAAGAGAAACCCGTAATACTTGCTACCATTGGCAAAGACTATGAAAGTTATTTCAGATGGCTGAAAAAGAAAAAAATTTCCATAAAGGGGCTGAAGATAATTCAGGGAGAGTTTACTGCAGGCGCTTATATAACAACCGACAAGTCAGACAACCAGATAACGGGTTTCAATCCCGGCGCCATGAAACATCAATCTAAATATAAATTCAGCAGTGTTGACCCGGAAGATTCAATTGTTCTGATTGCACCCGGGAATCTTCAGGATATGATTAAATATGCAGGGACCTGCAAAAAGAAAGGCATTAATTATATCTGTGACCCGGGACAATCTCTTACTGCATGGGGAAAGAAAGACCTTATAGAATGGATTAAAGGTTCAATGATGCTGATCTCCAATGATTATGAACTTGAGATGATTATGAATAGGACCGGGATTGGTAAAAAGGGATTGCTGAAACTAACAAAAACGATTATCACAACCCTTGGAGAAAAAGGTTCATTGATAAGCACCTCCAAATCTGACATTAGTATCAGGGCAGCAAAAGTTTTTGATGTTGTTGATCCTACAGGTGCAGGAGATGCGTACAGGGCGGGGTTGCTAAAGGGGCTGGCTATGGGTAAGGACCTTAAGGCCGCTGCAAAGATAGGAGCTGTAGCAGCTACATACGCAATAGAGAAATACGGCACACAGGAGCATCATTATACGTATCAGGATTTTATTAAAAGGTACAGGAGTAATTTTGGAGAAATGTGAGGATGTAGCAGGAGGTCTTAATAAAATATTTCATTCAAAAATGCCGAGCCGATTGTATAAAGTTTTAACTATATGAAAAGGCAGTTAGAAAATAAAAAGGCAGCAGAATCGGTATACAGCCGTGTTAGGGAGATTCTTGAGACCGCAAGGAGCAACGCATACCGTGCCGTAAATTTTGCAATGGTTCAGGCGTACTGGCATATTGGCAGGGAAATTATCGAGGAAGAACAGAAGGGAAAGATAAAGGCAGGGTATGGGGAGTACCTGCTGAAAGACCTTTCTCAGCGCTTAACTAAAGATTTTGGGAAAGGCTTTGATTATTCCAACGTAAAGAATATGCGACAGTTTTACCTGATATTTCCAATTGGCGACGCACTGCGTAGCCAATTGAGCTGGACACATTATCGGCTTCTGATGCGGGTTGAGAAGGAGTCGGCAAGGAATTTCTATATTGAGGAGTGCATTACAGGAAACTGGAGCACCCGCCAGCTTGAGCGCCAGATAAATTCCTTCTATTATGAGCGCCTTCTCTCAAGCAGGGACAAGAAGTCGGTCAAAAAAGAAATCCAGAAGCTTGAGCCGTCCTTAAAGCCTGAAGATATTATAAAAGACCCCTATGTGCTTGAATTCCTGAATGTGAAAGAAAATATCCGTTTTCTTGAAAAAGACCTTGAAAGCGCGCTGATAGTAAAATTGCAGGATTTTCTGCTTGAACTTGGCAAGGGTTTTTCCTTTGTCGGAAGGCAGCAGCGAATTTCAGCAGATGGAGACAATTTTTACATAGACCTTGTGTTCTACAACTATCTCCTGAAATGTTTTGTGCTTATTGATTTGAAGATAGGCAAGCTCACCCATCAGGACATCGGGCAGATGGACTTCTACGTCCGTTATTATGAAAATGAGATAAGGGCAGAAACAGACAACCCGACAATCGGCATAATACTCTGCTCTGAGAA
>CAKKPR010000005.1:0-5743 GCA_919901705.1 Thermodesulfovibrionales bacterium
GGACATGTTGTAAGTCAAAAAGAGCTTAAAGAAGCCATTCAGAAATTTTCAAAAATCTCAGACGAATCTACCCTCCGCCTTGCCCT
The DNA here is from genome assembly GCA_919901705.1 of Thermodesulfovibrionales bacterium. Taxonomy (GTDB): domain Bacteria; phylum Nitrospirota; class Thermodesulfovibrionia; order Thermodesulfovibrionales; family UBA1546; genus SCSY01. Next base: position 87 of record CAKKPR010000005.1, read on the forward strand.
CAAGGTAATCAGAGCTGTAAGCAGATAATTTTCTTCACCCCAATCTTTCCACTGTCTGTGATAAAATAGACTTACTTGCAAAAGGAGGTTCTTATGCCTAAAACAGTAGAGGCTATTTATGAAAATGGCGTATTTAAGCCAGTAAAAAAAATTAGGCTTGGCGAACATCAACGGGTTGAGCTAAATATCTTCACAAAAAGAGAAATAGATGAATTAACCAAAACAGCACTGAGCATTATAGGAATCGGTAAAAGCGCGTTCAAAGACACAGCTCAAAAACATGACGAATATCTCTACGGTAAAAAACGTCACCTCTTGAAAAAATCCCGATGACAGTATTTATTGATACCAGTGCATGGATTGCAATTGCAGACAGCAACGATCAGTATTCAAGCGAGGCTGGCCAACTATATACAGACCTTATACTTAGAAGAGAACCACTAGTGACCTCTGATTTCGTACTCGTAGAAACATACAACCTCCTTCTGAAAACTACTGGTAACAAGGCTTCGATTAACTTCTCAAACAAATTAAAGGCGATCCCTTTTTTGAGAGTTGTGTCTATAACTCAACATGATTGGGATCGGGCATGGAGAATAATCGAAAAATATAACGATAAAGACTTCTCATTTACCGACTGCACAAGTTTTGCCTTAATGGAAAGATTAAAGATTAGGAGCGCTTTTACTTTTGACGCCCACTTCATACAGTATGGGTTCATTAAAATCCTATAGATATATAGCACCTGGGAATATCGTATGCCTATTAATAAAACTCCTATAACCTGTGACTGGAGAACAGGACAAGCCCCGAAAGTCAGAAAACTATCAGTACAAAACAAAAGCAAACTCTACGAACATAAGGGCAGCTTTAAATGGCAGGGGATAAAAACAGAAAGGTACAAATCAATCAAAGAAGGATGGGCTGATATTGTACGGCAGACATTAATCGGGAATCACGGAGAAGCAACAAAGTTTCACTTAAGATATTTCGAGATAGCTCCGGGCGGATGCAGCAGTCTCGAAAAACACAGGCACGAACATGTTGTAGTATGCGTGAGAGGGAAAGGAAAAGTCTTAACAGGCAAAAAAATTCATACCATGGCCTTCATGGACACGATCTATATTGCCCCTGATACGCCGCATCAATTGAAAAATCCTTTTAAAGGGCCTTTCGGATTTTTCTGCATAGTTAATGCAAATAGGGATAAGCCCAGCCTGCTTACCTGATGACCACCGAAAAATAGACATAGAAAATTGTCATCGCGAGTGAAACGAAGCAATCTAGCCTTTTGCGATGAGATTGCCACGAACCCTTTGGGTTCTCGCAATGACAGATAAATCAAGGCATTAGCGTTTCTATGTCTATTTCCCCCATGACCCAAAAAGCTCTTGCTTGTTTCAGCTAAAAACTTTATGATAAAAGACAATAATTTATCCGGCTCACAGAGGAGAATAGTATAGTGGAAGAGAATAAAAACCAAACAATCATAGATAAAGTCTGGAATTTCTTTGCATCCATAACACTTGCCGTTGTACTTTTTGCGTCCATTGCACTCACGTCAATCGTAGGTACAATCGTAGAGCAGAATGTAGCGCCTGAAAAAAATCTTAAGCTCCTGGCTAAATTCTTCGGCGCCTCCAATGCTCCGGCATTTTATAAAATATTTGACAGCCTGGGTTTCATGGATATGTACCATTCATGGTGGTTCATCGGACTCCTGCTCTTTTTTGCGGCAAACCTGATAATCTGTTCACTTGACAGGCTGCCGAGGATATGGAAACTCGTAAAAGAGCCTATTAAGCCTCTGACTGAAGAACAGTTCAAAAATCTCGGGAAAAAAGAGCTCCTCCTTAAGGGGAAACCTGACAAAGTAAAAGAGACAGTTGGAACTGCCATAAAACATGCAGGCTTTAAATTCCTCGAGGCAAAAGAGGCAACCGGTCATCAGCTTTATTCGGAAAAGGGCAATTACACACGCCTTGGCGTTTATATAACACACCTGAGCATTCTTCTGATACTCGCAGGCGCAATTATCGGCATAATTTTTGGTTTCAAGGGATATCTGAATCTTCCCGAGGGCAAAACTTATTCTGTGGCATTCGCGCCGAGCGGTTTTTTAAGCAGGGAAGAAGAATCAGAGATGGAAGCCATAATAGAAAAATTACAGACAACAGAGGGAAATGCTCCGGAGGCAGCCAGGCAGTTTGGAGTAGACGAGAAAACATTAAGAACAAAGATGAAGAGATACGGGGTCTGGCCTCTCGGCTTCAGCATCAGGTGCGATAATTTCCTGGTGGACTTCTATAAAGGCTCCAATATGCCGAAAGAATACAAGAGTTGGCTGACAATAATAAAAGACAACAAAGAGGTGTTTAAGAAAAGCATAGTGGTTAACGACCCGCTAACCTATAATGATGTTACTTTTTACCAGTCGAGTTTTGGCATGGTCCCAAATGCCCATGGTGAATTTATCATGAAAATAACGCCGAAATCAGGCGTCCCCGAAACCAGGCAGATGCACCGTGATGATAAATTTATTATCCCCGGCACTGACTTACAAGGGATATTAAAAGATTTCAGCCCTGCCCTTTCATTTGACGCTAATAACAGGCCGTTTACCTTCGCAGAGCAGATGAATAATCCTGCCGTATTCCTGGAGTTTTCAGAAAAAGGAAAAGCAAAATATTCAGGCTGGATAATGAAAAGATATCCTCAGACATGGGGCCTTCCCGACGGGCACACAGTAGAGTTCGTAGACTACTGGGGTGTTGAATATACAGGCCTGCAGGTGAGAAAAGACCCGGGAGTATGGATTGTTTATCTCGGCTGTATAGTCATGGCTATCGGCCTTTATATTACCTTTTTTATGAGTCATAAAAAAATATGGGTCAGACTTCTCGAAGAAAAAAACAACACGCGTATTATTGTTGCCCTTACAGCAAATAAAAACAGGCCGGCGCTCGAAACAAAGGCCGATAAAATGATGGCCCTTCTGAGCAAATCAGATGGAGGAGGAAAATAATGGACAGTTCTACATTCTTTGGCATATCCACATTGGCTTATATTATTGCAATGATTATCTACATGGCATATCTTGCTTTCAGGGCATCTCAGTTAGGCGTGGCGGCAACTGTAGTTACGGTTGCAGGATTTGTTTCACAAACCCTTGCAATCATATCAAGGTGGGCAGAATCATACACCCAATGGGTGATGTTTAATCCTGAGAGCTCTTTTGGATTATCTATTTTAAGAAGCGCTCCTTTGAGAAATCTCTTTGAGTCGCTTATATTCTTTGTCTGGTGCCTTATATTAGGATATTTGATAATAGAATTCAAATATAAGAATAGGTCTTTTGGTGCATTCGTAACACCGATAGCAGGCCTTGCGCTTGCATTTATAGATATCTCCGGCATGTCAAAGGAGATAGAGCCATTGGTTCCGGCGCTTCAGTCCAATTGGCTGCTGGTGCATGTCGTGATGAGCTTTATAGCATATGCAACATTCGCCATTTCATTCAGCACAGGTTTGATGTATCTAATATTAAAAACAGAGGGCAGAAAAGAATCTTCGTACATATTCTGGACAGTCACGTCAGGCATCTTCATTGTAGTTCTTTTCGCAATGGGACTTGATTATCTAACCTTCAGGCTCGCCATTAAAAACCCTGAGGTATTGATAAAGAGCTATCTCTTTAAGGCATCATTCCTGAATGAATCCGTGGCGATTTCAATCCTCAGCCTGCTCATAGCGCTGACTTTCATATTCCTGGTCTGGAGATACGGGCACATACTCAAAAAAATTGTAGGGTCCTTCTCGATATCTGCAGAGACACTGGAGGAAATTACTTATAAAAGTATCGCAATAGGTTTCCCCATTTTCACCCTTGGCGGACTTATCTTTGGCGCAATTTGGGCAGACCAGGCATGGGGTGTTTACTGGAGCTGGGACCCGAAAGAGACATGGTCGCTCATCACATGGTTTGTATACGCCTTCTTTCTGCACAGCCGTCTGCTCAGAGGATGGAGAGGCAAAAAAGTCGCAACCGTTGCAGTAATAGGCTTTATAGCCGTAATATTTACCTACCTTGGAGTTAATTTGCTTCTCTCAGGACTTCATGCTTACGGGAGTCTTGAATAATAAAGAAAGAGGTCCAGGTCAGGGCTAAGGTTGAAAATTTTCTCAACCTTAGCCTCAGCCTCAACCTGAATTTTTTGGAATGAACCTTAAAAGTAAATATATCCTTTTCACAACATGCATACTGTTCGTGATAATAGGGGCCTTTTCCTATCAAAATCTGAACCTGCAGGAAAAAGAGATTCAGGAAGACGAAAAAGAAAGAGTCTCTTTAATCACTGAAATAATAAGAAACAGCCTTATAACAATCATGCTTGAAGGGAGAGGACGGGAATTCCAGAAATTCCTTGAAACTGTTATCACCGAGGATGTTGAGAAGGCATGGATATTCACACCTGACGGAACAATAATAAGTTCTTCTCTCCCCTCTCAGATAAACACCCCTGTCCCTCCTGAACACATGGCAAGATTCAAAACCCAAAAGTTGCCAGAGGTCTTTTCGCATGAAAAAGAAGGAAAGACAGTCTATTCAATGATAGCTCCTATCTATAACGAGCGCCCCTGCCAGAGATGTCACGGAACAAAGGACGAAGTAATAGGCGTTCTTGATATCGAGGTATCAATGGCTAAAACCATCCAGAGGATTAACGATTCCAGAAAAAGGATGGCGCTGTTCTCGATAATAACCCTTATTGTTATCTCAATATTTTTGAGCATACTTACCACTTACCTCGTCAACAGACCTATCATCTCGATCATAGATACAATGAAAAAGGCAGAAGCAGGAGATCTGGCAGTAAAATTCCTTACGCGGAGAAAAGATGAGATAGGGAAACTTGCGTCCTCCCTGAATTCCATGCTTTTTGAACTTGACAAGGCAAGGCGGGAGATAGAAAAGTGCCATTTTGAAGATATCCAGAACATTGAAAAGCTGGCAACAATCGGAGAACTGGCATCCGCCATAGCGCATGAAATCAAAAATCCATTAGCCGGGATAAGCGGGGCCATACAGGTTCTTGCAGAAGACTTCTCTGCAACTGACCCGCGGAAAGAGGTCATAACTGAAGTCCTGAATGAAATAGACCGGCTTGACAGGTCAGTAAAAGAACTTCTTGTCTTTGCAAGGCCGCCTGACCTTCATCCGGTACTGACATCCCTTCAGCCTGTTATTGAACGGGCCATAAGACTGGTGGACTTGCAGGCACAAAGGCAGGGAGTTATCATTAGATTGATTCCCGGAGACGATATAGGTGAAATAAATGTTGACCCGGAACAGATGCAACAGGTATTTTTAAACTTAATGCTGAATGCCCTTCAATCCATGCCTGCCGGAGGGACACTCACGATAGCCACATATTTTACGTCCAACAGGGATGAGGTCGAGGTGGCCTTTTCCGATACCGGGCAGGGCATAGAAGAGTATGCCCTTAAAAATATATTTAAGCCGTTTTTCACCACAAGGCACGCAGGCACAGGGCTTGGCCTTGCAATAAGCAGAAACATAGCCGAAAAACACAATGGGAAAATAGTTGTAGAAAGCCAGATTGGTATTGGCAGCACATTTCATGTTATCCTTAAAA
>CAKKPR010000005.1:5843-11823 GCA_919901705.1 Thermodesulfovibrionales bacterium
TTGGCAGAGGCAAAGATACTTGTCATTGATGATGAGAAACTCCTGAGGTGGTCCTTACAGCAAAACCTTTCAAAAGAGGGCTACACAGTAATAACTGCTGAAAAGGGGATGGAAGGACTTAACCTCTTTAAAGAAGAGACGCCTGATGTCACCCTGTTGGATATCCATCTTCCGGATGTCTCAGGCATAACAGTCCTTCAGGGCATCAAAGAAATAAATAAAGACGCCCTCGCTATAATGATTACTGCCTTTGGCGATATACAGACTGCAGTAAAGACCATAAAACTCGGAGCCTATGATTTTGTTGAAAAGCCGTTTAACGTAGATAAACTCAAGATACTGGTTGCAAAGGCGCTGGAGACAGTCTCCCTCAGAAAAGAGGTTTCACAGTTCAGGTCGCAGCTTTCTTTAAAATACGGGTTTGACAGCATAATCGGCCAGTCAGAAGAGATGCAAAAAATCTTCGAGATAATAAAGAAAATTGCAAAAAGCGATGCCACAACCATCATGCTTCAGGGCGAGAGCGGCACAGGAAAAGACCTTGTGGCAAAGGTGATACATTACCAGAGCAGGAGGAGCGACAAACCGTTCATGGAGATAAACTGCACAGCGCTGCCGGAGACCCTTATAGAAAGTGAACTGTTCGGCCATGAGAAAGGGGCCTTCACGGATGCAAAGGCAATGAAAAAGGGGCTGTTCGAGCTTGCAGACGGCGGGTCCATCTATCTCGATGAAATAGGAGATATGAAACCCAGCACTCAGGCAAAACTCCTGAAGATCATAGAGAGCAAGATGTTCAAGCGAATCGGCGGCGTGAAAGACATAACAGTTGACGTCAGGATAATTGCTGCAACAAATAAAAACCTTGCTGAAGAAGTAAAGAGCGGCAATTTCAGGGAAGACCTTTATTACAGGCTTAAGGTCATCCCTGTTCTTATCCCGCCTCTCAGGGACAGGCCAAGCGACATATCTGACCTTGCAAAATACTTCATAAACGAATTTAACAGGGAATTCAAGAAAAACCTCAAAGGCATTTCAAAAGAAACAGAAAAATATTTTAAAGAATACCAATGGCCCGGGAATGTGAGAGAACTCAAAAATATTATAGAAAGAGCCATGATACTCGAGAGCGAAGAGGACTTTATACTGCCTGAACATCTTCCGATAGAATTCACCTCAAAAGAGGTTGCCTTTGCAAATGTCAGGAGCATTGACATAAAAATTCCCCCAGGCGGTCTTGATATAGAAGAGGTCGAAAAAGAGCTGATAAGGCAGGCCTTGGATATAACAAGGGGTAACCAGACAAAGTCCTCAAGATTGCTGAATATCACACGAGATGCATTGAGATACAGAATGCAGAAATTCGGATTCTTGCCTGAAAAACCTTAATTAGCACACTTTTTGCTTATATTAATAACATGAAGGTTCTTATAGTAGATGACGAACAGCTTGTGAGGTGGTTTCTTGAGCGGGCGCTCAGGAGGTGGGGGTACGAGGTTATTACAGCCGCCAATGTAAAAGAAGCCATAAAAAATCTTAAGGATAATAACATTGATATCCTTTTTACAGACCTTAAAATGCCTGAGGAAAATGGCACAGTGCTGCTGGAAAAGGTGAGTGATTTGACAGATTCCCTCAAGGTTGTTGTATGTTCAGCCTTTATTACGCCTGAGATGGATAAAGAGTTCAGGCAGAAAGGCATATACAGCCTCAAAAAACCCTTTAAACTTGAAGAACTTGAAAATACCCTAAAGCTCTGCATGGAACAGTAAGTCTTGCCCTGCTCTTGATACTGCCTCGTTTTCTGTTTTATAATATTGCAGTTGTTAAAAATTAGCGCATTTGACTTATGCGCTTCACATGTCAACGGAGGGACTAATAAATGAACAGATTAAAAACAATGGTTTTGCTTGTTACCTTGAGTCTTATTCTCGTCTGGGCAGGAGGCGCCTTTGGAGGGAAACAGGGAATGACCATGGCATTTATCTTCGCAGGAGGAATGAACCTGTTCGCCTACTGGTTCAGCGACAAGATTGTCCTTAAGATGTATGGCGCAAGAGAGGTTGCGGAATCGGAAGCGCCTGAACTTTACGGGATTGTGAGAAGGCTTGCACAAAAAGCAGAGATACCAATGCCAAAGGTTTACATGATAGACGCCGACCAGCCAAATGCCTTTGCAACAGGAAGAAATCCAAAACATGCTGCTGTTGCCGTAACAACAGGCATTATGCGCATCTTGAGTTCTGATGAACTCACAGGGGTAATAGCTCATGAACTTGCGCACATCAGGCACAGAGATATATTGATAAGCACCATAGCGGCTACACTTGCCGCTGCCATAAGCTACCTGGCACAGATGGCGCAATGGGCAGCCATTTTCGGCGGCAGGAGAGATGATAACGAAGGCGGAAGTCCGGTCGCAGCATTGGTCATGATGATAGTGGGTCCTATAGCCGCGTTATTGGTTCAGATGGCAATATCCCGCTCAAGGGAATACGCTGCTGATGAAGGCGGCGCACGGCTTGCAGGCAATCCGAGATTCCTCGCAGGCGCCCTCAGAAAGCTTGATATGGCGTCAAAGCAGATACCCATGCAGGCAAACCCTGCAACATCCCATATGTTTATCGTCAACCCGCTCAGCGGCGGAGGGCTGTTAAAGCTTTTCAGCACTCACCCGCCAATGGAGGAAAGAGTGGCAAGGCTTGAATCAATGAGCCTTTGATAAAAAATATCTCTAACCAATGAAAACCCTTGTAACAGGAGCAACAGGTTTCATAGGAAGCCATCTCGTTGAAGAACTTCTTCGAAAAGGTTATAGTGTCACCTGCCTTGTAAGAAAAACCTCTGACCTGCAATGGATAGAGGGTCTCGATATCAGCCTTGCCTATGGCGACTGCACGGAAAAAGAATCCCTGCTTAACGCAGTCACTGGTTTTGATTACATATTTCATCTGGCGGGACTCACCAAGGCAAGGAATGAGAAAGACTTCTTCCTTGCTAATACAAGCGGCACAGAAAACCTCATTCAGGCCGTAGCAGAGAAAAATCCCAACATCAAAAGATTTGTCTATCTGAGCAGCCTTGCTGCTGCAGGGCCGTGCTATGACAGGACGCCCGTCAGTGAAGCTGTTGAACCGAGACCTGTATCTGCTTATGGAAAAAGCAAGCTTGAAGCTGAGCGTATAGTCTTAAGACATAAAGACGTCATCCCGCTTACCATCATCAGGCCGCCTGCGGTATACGGCCCAAGGGATAAAGACATGTACACTTTTTTCAAGATGTTAAAAAAGGGTATTTTCCTGTGCTGGGGAAAGTGCTATTATTCTTTATTATATGTTGATGATCTTGTCAGGGGAACCATTATATCTTCGGAAAATAATGCAGCCGAAGGGAAGATATATTATCTGTCTGACGGCAAGATATATTCAAACGACGAAATCGCAGAAGCGATATCCTCTGCGGTCGGAACAAAGCCGGTACGTCTTAGAATACCCAGGGTTATAATGCCTCTGTTTGCAGGCATTGGACAAAGGCTCGGCGGAAAGCGTAACATTATAAACAAAGACAAGATAAAAGAGCTGCAGCACCCTTACTGGGTATGCGACTCATCGAAGGCAAGAGAAGAACTTGGGTTTGTTCCTAAGGTCGGGATAAAGGAAGGTATAAAATGGACAGCAGACTGGTACAGGATTCATCAATGGCTGTAAAAGAATCACCGGACATATTCGAAAAATGCCTTAAGTTTACAAAGGCAAAGGAACTGATGTCTTACGGGCTTTATCCATATTTCAGGGTAATCGAAAGCGCACAGGACCCTGAGGTTATAATAAACGGCAAAAGGATGATAATGGTCGGCTCCAACAACTATCTCGGGCTTACGAACCATCCAAAGGTAAAAGATGCTGCAATAGAGGCTGTGAGGAAATATGGTTCCGGTTGCGCAGGCTCCCGGTTATTAAACGGCACTCTCGATATCCATGTTAATCTCGAAGACAAGCTAGCAAAGTTTATGAGACATGAGGCTGCGCTTGTATTCTCTACAGGGTTTCAGGTTAATCTGGGCGTTATATCTGCCCTCATCGGAAAAGACGATGCAGTAATTATAGACAAGATGGATCATGCAAGCATTATCGACGGCTGCAGGCTCTCATACGGCGATATAAAAAAATTCAAACATAATGACATGACAGACCTGAAGAGGGTCCTGGAGGAAAACAAAGACAGGGGCAAGCTCATTATTGTTGACGGCGTATTCAGCATGGAAGGAGATATTGCAAACCTGCCGGAGATCGTGGAGCTTGCAAAAAAATACAGGGCAAGGGTTATGGTTGATGATGCGCACGGCATCGGAGTCCTCGGCAAGACAGGCAGGGGTACAGCAGAACATTTTGGACTCGAGAAGGAAGTTGACATCCTCATGGGAACATACAGCAAGTCCCTTGCATCAATCGGAGGCTTCATAGCAGGTTCGGAAAGCTTAATCCACTACATAAAACATTTTGCACGGTCTCTGATATTCAGCGCAAGCCCTCCGCCTGCGTCAATAGCTGCGGTAAGCGCTGCCCTTGATATTATCGAGAATGAGCCTGAAAGAAGAGAAAGACTATGGGAAAACACAAAAAAGATGCTGAAAGGATTTAAAGACCTGGGGTTTGAGACAGGGCCGAGCGAGACGCCTATAATACCGGTAATAGTCGAAGAAAATGAGTTAGCATTCAGGTTTGCAATGATGCTGCAGGAAGAAGGGGTCTTTGCCAATGTTGCCGTAAGCCCTGCAGTGCCTAATGGCAAGGCGCTCATAAGGACAAGCTATATGGCAACGCATACAGATGAACATCTTGACACTGTCCTTGCTGCCTTTGCTAAAGTAGGCAGGGCATTAGGGCTCATTAAGTAGCCTGAACTTACCTTGTGCCCTATAAATATCAGAGAGGTTAAGACAGCAAAAGACCTCGATGAGTTCGTAAGATTTCCATTCCCCTTATACTCAAAAGATACTTACTATGTCCCGCAACTGATAAAAGAAACAATAGAGCAGTTTTCTGATAAAAACCCTTTTTTCAAACATGCAAAGGTCAGATATTTCATTGCGGAAAAAGACGGAAGATGCGCCGGCAGGATAGCATCAATAGTCAATCAAAGGCACATCAAATTTCATAATGAAAAAACCGGGTTCTTTGGTTTTTTTGAGTGCATCAATGATCCGGAGGTTTCGTCAGGATTACTTGATAAAGCCTGCATAGAACTGAAAAAAGAAGGCATGGAGATAATCAGAGGCCCCATGAATTTCTCGACAAACGAGGAATGCGGATTTCTTATCGATGAGTTTAATGAAAGCCCTATGCTCATGACTCCATATAATATGCCCTACTACAATGAACTGATGACAGCCTGCGGAATGTATAAATCAAAAGACCTGTATGCATACATCTATGAAGTAAAGGACCGGCTTCCTGAAAAAATCCTGAGGGTTGCTGCGATAGCAGAAAAAAGAGGAATTACATTCCGGCCGGTAAACAAAAAAACTTTTGATTCTGAGATGAAGGTATTCAGGGAGGTCTATAATTCAGCGTGGGAACATAACTGGGGATTCATCCCCTTAACAGATGAAGAAATTAATTATCTTGGCAAAAAGCTCAGGCAGGTTGTAGTGCCTGAGATGACACTGATAGCAGAAGACAACGGCCAGCCCGTTGGTTTTATGGGACTCATTCCTGACTTTAATTATGTCCTGAAACACATGAACGGAAAAATTAATCCGCTGACGATAATAAAGGCCATGTATTATTCAGGAAAAATAAAAGACCTCAGGATGCTATTGCTCGGCATAAAAAAAGAATACAGGAACAAGGGAGTGGATGCCATTCTCTTCAGAGAAGGATTCAAAGGCGTAAAAAAAGGCGGCTACAGAAGAGTTGAATTTTCATGGATACTTGAAGACAACATCCCTATTCAGCGCCTGGTAGAAATGATCGGCGGA
>CAKKPR010000006.1 GCA_919901705.1 Thermodesulfovibrionales bacterium
ATTTTTTATGGGGGAAAGTGAAAGATGATAGATAATCTTAAAAGAGGTAAAAAGGCAATTGCAATTGTTGGCCTTGGATATGTAGGCCTGCCGCTGGCAGTTGAGTTTGGAAAAGTTTTAGGCAAGGTTATAGGCTTTGACGTCAAAAAACAGCGGATAGAAGAACTTTCAAAGGGCATAGATATTACAGGCGAGACTTCGGGTAAAGATTTAAAAAAGGCCCGCATAGATTTTACAGCAGCCCCCAAAAGGCTTAAAGAGGCCTCGATAATCATAGTAGCAGTCCCGACGCCGATAGACGAGCATAAGATACCTGATTTAAAACCACTTGAGTCAGCATCAAGGCTTATCGGAGAAAATATCGGGAAAGGCTCTACGGTCGTGTTTGAATCAACAGTATATCCTGGAGTGACGGAAGAATTTTGCGTGCCTATCATCGAGCGATATTCAGGATTGAAATGCGGAAAGGACTTCAGTGTCGGCTATTCACCTGAGAGAATAAACCCGGGAGACAAAGTCCATAACCTTCCAAACATTATAAAGGTAGTCGCAGGAGGAGATAAAAAGACTGCGGAATTACTTGCGCAGGTATACGGCCTTGTTGTAAAGGCAGGGATTCACAAAGCCCCTGATATCAGGACTGCTGAGGCTGCAAAGGTTATAGAAAATATACAGAGAGATCTTAACATAGCACTGATAAATGAACTTGCCATCATATTCCATAAACTCGGGCTGGATACAAAAGATGTCCTGGATGCTGCGTCAACAAAGTGGAACTTTCTCAGGTTCGAGCCCGGCCTTGTAGGAGGCCATTGCATAGGCGTTGACCCCTATTACCTGACCTTTAAGGCGCAATCCATCGGCTACCATCCGGAGGTTATCCTCGCCGGAAGGCGCATTAACGACAGCATGGGCAAATATATTGCCGAGCAGACCATAAAACATCTGATAAAATCCGGCAGGGCAGTAAAAGGCAGTAAAATCCTTATACTCGGCTTCACCTTTAAGGATGATATAAAAGACATAAGGAATACGAGAGTAATAGACATTTATAATGAGTTAAAAGAGTATGGTGTTTCTCCTTATGTCCATGACCAGTACGCCAGCCATAAGGATGTATTAAAAGAATACGGCATTAAGCTCATACATAAACCGGAAGACAAAAAACCTTATGACGGCGTGGTTGTTGCTGTAAGACATAAGGCATATGCCGGTTACTCACTGAAGTATCTCAAGGGACTCTGCAATAGCAATCCTTTGCTTATAGACGTCAAAGGGCTATACAAAAAAGAGGCGGCTTTGTCTGC
>CAKKPR010000007.1 GCA_919901705.1 Thermodesulfovibrionales bacterium
AATCACAGATTGCGTAGCCCTTTATCTTTTCCAGCCTTTTCCCTCTTATCCCCAGATACTCAAGACAGCTTATTCTCTGTTCGCGCCGTGCCTTGAGAATCCTCGATACAGTCTCAGGCCCTATTCCCGGCACCCGCAGGAGCGCCTCTTTATCAGACGTATTGATTCTCACAGGATAAAATTCAGGATGGCTCTCAGCCCATAGCTGCTTAGGGTCTTTGTCGAGGCTTAAATTGCCGTTGCTGTTAAGGATTATATCTCCTGTTCCGAATCCGTATCTTCTCATGAGAAAATCAACCTGATACAGGCGGTGCTCACGCGCAAAGATATTATCGGGCTTGGAGAGGGGCATCTTTTCACCGGGGATAGCGGGGTGGCCGAGGCCTTTCTGATATGCTGAAAAATATACGCGGTTGAATTTCAGTTTATTGTATATGCCTGACATGTATCCTATTATCTCTGAATCGGTCTCGTCAGAGGCGCCGACAATGAACTGGGTAGTGCATTTAACCTTTTCCGCTCTTCCGCCCTGCTTCCTGAGCCCTGCCATGAACTTCATCGGCCTGATGATATCATTCATATAATCCTTTTTTCCTGAAAGCAGGTCAAAGCGCTTCTTGCCAGGTGTCTCGATATTCAGGGAAACAGCGCTTGCAAGGGAAAAGGAATCTTCTATTGCTGCATCTGATGCGCCGGGAATTATTTTCAGATGGATATAGCCTTTGAAGTCATTCTTGTATCTAAGGATGCGGGCGACGGCATTGATTCTGTCCATCGTGTTATCAGGAGTGCCGATAACGCCTGAACTCAGGAAAAGGCCGAATACCTTTTTCTTTCCCAGATATTCCATGAATATGTTTGCGACCTCTTCAGGCCTGAGCGTGCATTGCCTGACATCCGTACCAGAGCGCAGGGGACAGTATTTGCAGTCGTTTTTGCATGCATTTGAAAGAAGGGTTTTAAGGAGTATCGAATAACCGCCCTGAGGAAGCGCAACAGGATAGAGCCATTTCCCCTCTGTCCCCCTTTTCCTGTGGTCGTCCTTTCCTGTGCCGCATGCGCATGCAAGGTCATATTGCGAATCTTCAGAAAGGATTTTAAGCTTTTCGATTGTGTCCATGCAGAAATACCTGAATGATTATAACATGAGGCTTTGTCTGTCAGATAGATTGTGTATAGCAAAAATTCCTAAAAGAGTTATCCTTTCTACCTTACTGTTTACAAGTCCGCTGCAATGATGTATATTTTACTCATCACTATGATAAAGGAAATGTTGTGGATGCTATTTGGGCATTAATTGGATTAGGGATAGTGGTATGGGCATTATCTGCATTGTTTTCTCCGCCTAAAAAACATAAAGACTTTACTTTAACTGATCAAAATGACGCGACACACAGGGCTTTAGGTGGAAGCCGACCACTTGATGCCTCTGATATTAAGCCGCCTGAAGATACTGAAAGCAAAAGATAACTTTGTGGGACTAGCAATGATAATTTGGATCAAAAATAACAAACTTATACTTGCTGGTATTCTAATTTAACATGATAAAAATCAAGAGCCAGCTTGCTTCTTTAAGAAAGGAGCTGAAGAAGCACTCAAATGCGGACAGGGCTGTAAATGAGAAACGATATCTCAAGAGCCCTTACAGATTCTTCGGCGTATCCATTCCAATAACGGAAAAAATCGCAAAAGAGTTTCAGAAATCGAACAAGGATCTCTCCCGCAAAGATGTCATTGAGCTTGCGAAAAGACTCTGGAACTCAGAATATCATGATGAAAAAAAGTTGGGGACAAGGATACTCCGGCTCTATCCTGAATATATTGATTTCAGGACTATGCCTTTGCTCGAAAAAATGCTGAACTCATCAACAGGATGGGACCTTGTTGATGATATATCCATTCACCTTGCAGGCGCTGTACTCGAAAAGGATAAGAGGGCATTTGATTATCTGAAGAGATGGAGCAGGTCTGATAATTTCTGGATGAGGAGGGCCTCGCTTATATCACAAATACTTCTTTTCAGACATGGCAAAGGAGATAAGAAACTTTTCTTTGAATTTGCTGAAAAAATGGCCTCTGAAAAAGAATTCTTTATAAGAAAGGCAATTGGCTGGTGCCTGAGGGAAATATCAAAATCAAATCCTGATGAGGCATTCTATTTTCTGATGAAGATTAAAGGCAGTGCATCAGGCCTTACCCTCAGGGAAGGCGCAAAGAGGCTTCCTGAGAAGGTGAAAATATTGGTCTCAGGGAGACGGGATAGAGAGAGTAAAAAGGGCAAATCTTAATGACCCTACGCTGCTCTCCTGATTTCAAAACACCTCTGGCTTATTTTGCGCCGGGAATGTTATACAATAACTAAAACTATAGAGGTAGAAACCATGGAAAAGGAAGGGTTGGGTTACAGGTTCTAAAGGTTAATATTCTTCAGGGGAAAACAGACAATACCGGATAAAAGTTTGCTACCAGAATACTGCTGCACCTCCTTTAGCACAGCCAGGATGTCTTGAAAAAAACAGGCAAAGTTATCTATAATAAAAAACCAATCTCTTAAAAGATTTCATGAAAAATAAGACAAAAAAGGTTGCATTAGTAATCGGGGGGAGCCGTGGGATAGGACGCGCCATAGCCTTGCGCCTGGCTCGCTCCGGCTTTGATATATGGTTAACCTATAAAAGCAATCACGAGGCTGCCCGGAATGTAAAAGCAGAAATAGAAAAATCAGGAAGCGCCTGTGAGCTAATCGCCTTCGATGTTTCCAGCTATGAAGAGACAGAAACTGCATTAGGAAAAAGGGTAGAGGATTTCTCCCCTGATGTCATGGTCTACAATGCAGGCATTTCCAAAGATAATCTCCTTATGTGGATGACAAAAAACGAATGGGACACAGTACTTTCTACAAATCTTGACGGATTCTTCAATGTGACCCGCACAATATTATTCTCCATGTTAAAGGCAAAAAAAGGGCGCATCGTTGTCATCTCTTCTGCGTCAGGCCAGATAGGGCAGGCAGGCCAGGTCAACTACTCTGCTTCCAAGGCAGGATTGATCGGCGCTGCCAGGGCCTTAGCCCGTGAAGTCGGCAAGAAAAACATACTTGTAAATGTGGTTGCTCCCGGGTTTATCGAAACAGATA
>CAKKPR010000008.1 GCA_919901705.1 Thermodesulfovibrionales bacterium
AAATCCGAGCTGATGTTAAGATCCCTTTTTGAGAATGCGAATGACGGCATAATGATCATGGACAGAAACGGGATAATACTTAATGTTAATCAGAAAGCCTGCGATATGCATGGTTTTGACAGGAAGGCGCTTATCGGGGTAAATATTGAACTCCTTGAGAGAGAAGAAAACGTACAATTATTCAGAGAGCGCATGGAACGCATATTGAACGACGAAGCGTTGATGTTTGAAACTCAACATTACAGAAAGGATGGAAGCAAAGTCTCCCTGGAAATCAGCTCAAAGGCTATAGAAGTGGAAGGACATGTCCTGATTCAGTCGTTTCACAGAGATATTACCGAAAAAAAGAAACTTCAGGAGCATTTGTTCCAGTCGCAGAAAATGGAATCCGTTGGAACGCTTGCAGGCGGGATTGCCCATGACTTTAATAATGTGCTGACAGGCATTCTCGGGCAGGTTGAACTTATGCGTATGACTGACGGATTGGAAGAAAAGACAATAAAAAGGCTGAATATTATTGAAAGCGCAGCCCGGAGGGTAAGCGTCACAATTTCAAAGCTCCTGGGGTTTGCGCGCAGGAGAAGCTATGAAATACTGCCTTTTGATATCAATGAAGTTATTAAGGATACGGTAAAATTGCTTGAGAAGGTTGTAGATAAGAAAATAAATATCAGGCTGGAACTCGGCGATAACATTCCATTGATTGAATGCGATGTCAACCAGATGGAACAGGTCATTATGAATCTGATTGTTAATGCGCGGGATGCTATGCCGGATGGAGGCGTTATTTTGATTAAGACCGGTTATGTGAATACTGAAAAACACATGCCCGATATACCGCCTTATATTAATCCCGGAGAATATATTTTATTAAGGGTATCCGATTCCGGCTGCGGGATGCCCGAAGATATAATTGATAAAATCTTCGAGCCTTTTTTCACTACGAAGGACTGCGGCAAAGGCACGGGACTGGGTCTTTTCATGGTTTATGGGATCATTAAAGATCACGGGGGATACATTAGCGTCAAAAGCAAGATAAATAAGGGAAGCGTATTTGATATCTACATGCCTGCTTCTAATAAAAAAGCTCCTGCGTTTGCAGGACGATCTCTTGCTTTTCGAAAAGAAGGCCATGAAACTATATTTGTTATTGATGACGATGAGTATGCCCTGACCTTTATAAGAGAAGCCCTGGAAATGCACGGTTACAATGTTTTAGCTGCAAATAACCCTATCAGCGCGCTTGATGTCTTTCAAAAGGTATCTGACGACGTAGCTCTTGTCATTATGGATATTGTTATGCCTCTGATGGATGGCGGGGAATTGGCGGAGTATATCAGATTGAAAAAACCTGCAGCCAGGATTCTGGCAATTTCAGGCTATAACAAATATGCTGCGGATAAAAACAGCTTGAGGGTAAACGGATTTTTACAAAAACCTTTTGGCTCCGGGGACCTGCTTTTAAAAGTAAGACAAATCCTTGATCTAAAAGATATGGATATCGCCATGAATTAATAAGCCCGACACAGTTCTTTCATTTCGTCTCTATATGCCCCGTCTTCGTTATATATGTACAGCGGTTTTTCGATCTTCATCTCTGCTTTACCCTCCTTAACTGCCTCAATAAGAACCATCTTTGCCTCTGTATTGAGGTTTGAATGCACAAATTGTAGTCTCTTGGGTTCCATCTGCTTTTTTTTCAATGAATCAATAAGCTCTACAAGTCTTGACGGATGATAGATTATACAGAACCTGCCTTTATCCCGGAGAAGATAGAAGGCAGCGCTTATTAAATCCTGGAGACTGAGCTTTATTTCATGCCTTGCAATTGCCTTTTCATCTGTAGGGCTTATAAGCCCTGTTTTCTGTCGTCTGAAAGGAGGATTGGACACAACAAGGTCATAGGAGTTATTCTTTAGCTGCGAAGATTTGATTGTTCTTATGTCGTGGCTGACAACCTCTATCCTGTCTTCAAGATGATTCATGATGCAATTCTTTTCAGCAAGCCTTGCCAGGCTGCTCTGTACCTCTACAAGTGTTAAATGAGCTTCCGGATATTTCCTGGCAAGCAGAATACCGATAATTCCGGAGCCCGCGCCCAGATCTGCAATCCTTCCTGTTCTCCGAAGATGCACAAATGAGTAAAGAAGCAGGGCGTCTACAGAAAATCTGTACCCTTTTTTATTCTGGTACAGTTTTACGTCGCGTATTGTATCGAGTGTCAGTTCCAATGTATTAAAATACTTTGCCCATTCTATTGAGGATAAAATCATGAACCTTTTCAAAGACATGGAACCATAATTTATCGGGTATTTCCTCAATCTCTGTCCCGATAATGAAATCGGATGACGTGTCATCAGCAACGCAGTGTCTTACCCTCACCTTGAATTCCACCTCTTTTTTAAGCGAGGCAGGCACAGAGATCAGGCACCCGAGAATCGAATTGTTTTCTATTGGGGATGGGCTTTTCAGCCTTATGCCATGGCGGCTGAAATCAAGCAAGGCAACCTGAATAAAAACATCGTTCTTTTTTATCTTAAATATAATATACTGCCTGTAAATTTCAGGAACAGGATATCTCGTTTCTTTCCGGCGCTCTTGCATGCTCATGTTATTCTCCTGTCAGCAAAATCAGTTGTTCTATGGCATCAATAATAAAATCAGCGTCTCTCAGTGATTCCCTGTTCCTGAAGCCGTAGGTTACAGCCACTGTTATTATACCTGCACTTTTACCTGCCTGTATATCAAAATTGCTATCACCCACAATCAGTGCTTTATCGGGCGCTATTTTTAGAAGTTCAAGGACTTTTCTGACAGGTACCGGAGAGGGTTTTTTCTCATAAACACTGTCACTGCCCAGCACAATATCAAAAAATCTCAGAAGTCCAAGTTCCTGAAGAAGTTTTTTTGACAGCGATTCCCTTTTATTTGATATTACTGCTTTTTTATATCTGTCGAGTTTTTCGAGAGTTTCTATTATCCCCGGATACGGCTTCGTAAAATCAGCAAGATGCTCTGTGTAATAGGTAATAAACCTGTCAAGCACTTCATTTTTTATGTCAGTGTTATTTCCAACTATTTTCTCTACAAGCCTTGTAAGCCCTTCGCCAACCAGCTTAACTGTATCTTTAATGGTAAGCGGTTTAAGTCCGTAAGGTTTTATTGCATAATTCACGGCATTGGTTATATCCTTGCTTGAGTCAACAAGCGTGCCGTCAAGATCGAAGATTATGAGTTCCGGTTTTTTAAAGTTTTCCATAAAGGATTTTCTGCTAACCTCTTGATTAATTATAGTAAATCCATTAAATCTTGACAATATTTCAAATATATGTTACAACTTAACAGTTAGTTTTTATATTCTCTGATAAAAGGAGGTGACAATTGTTGAAGAAAATAATAGCTTTAATTCTTTCATTAGTGCTTGTAGTAGCATTTGCACTCACAATAGCAGGATGCAAAAAAGCTGAGGAGCCAGCACCGGCAGCACCAGCACCGGCAGCAGCACCAGCTGAGGCACCGGTAGCACCAGCACCGGCAACACCAGCAGGTAAGTAAATTGATTCATCATTATTCAGGGGTGGATTAATCCGCCCCTGAAAATTGCTTTTTTAAGGAAAAACTGTTATAGTAATACTAATTTAAGAGTTCCAAAATATCTGATGTTTTTATATAAAGAGTGGGTTTACCCACTCTTTTGTTTTAATTGGTTATGAATGTAAATGAATCAGCGGTTGAACAGTCAGTATTAAAACTGGTAAGACAGGTTGCTGAGGACCGGGCAGTTGAAGTCTTTGGAGTAAATCTGTTTGGCAGAGGTAACAGGAAGCTGCTCAGGGTTAAAATAGATAAAGAAGGCGGAGTAACACTTGATGACTGCGAAAGATTCAGCAGGAGGCTCGGGTTTCTGCTTGAAACTGAGGACGTTATTCAGGGTTCTTATAACCTTGAGGTTTCATCGCCTGGCCTGGACAGGCCGTTAACTGCACCGGCGGATTTCGAAAGGAATAGAGGGAGGCTTGTAAGGGTGACTATAAGGGAGAAGATGGAGAATCAGAATTTTTTTATTGGCAGGATAAGCGAGGTGACTGTCAGTTATTTGAGGTTATCTGCTGATAAGAAAGAATGGGAAATCCCTTTTGAAAATATAGTAAAGGCAAGACTGGAGATAGAAATAAAATGACAAAAGAACTATGTCATGTAATAGACCAGCTAAGCAGAGAAAAAGGCATAGAGAAAGAGATTCTTTTAAATGCGCTTGAATCAGCTTTGCTTTCTGCTGCCCGTAAACGGTATGGTGACAGAACAAATGTCAACCTTACGATAGACTCGAAGACCTGTAACATTGATGTTTATGAAACAAAGAAAATCGTTGACAAGGTTCTGGATAAAGACCTGGAAATCTCAAATGCAGATGTAAAAAAATCTTTTCCAGGCAGTGTTGGCAAAGAAAGTGTTGATATCCCTCTTGATTTGCAGGACTTTGGGAGGATAGCTGCCCAGACGGCAAAGCAGGTAATTTTTCAGAAGGTGCGGGAGGCTGAGCGTGATGTAATTTATAATGAATTCAAGGGGAAAGTGGGACAGATTTTGAGTGGAGTTGTGCTTAGAAAAGAAAAAAACAACTACTATATTAATATAGGCAAGACAGAGGCCATCCTTTCGCAAAGTGAGACATTGCCGGGAGAAAACCTTAGGAGGGGAGATACAGTCAGGGCATATATAGAGGATGTAAAAGTAACCCCGAGGGGGCCTGTTATACTTGTTTCCAGGACTAATCCTCACTTTGTTGCCGGGTTGTTCAAGATGGAAGTGCCTGAGATAAATGAGGGACTCGTTGTGATAAAAGATATAGTTCGTGAACCAGGGGAGAGGACAAAGATTGCTGTCTATTCGACAAATACATCCATAGACCCGGTTGGCGCCTGCGTAGGCATGAAAGGCACACGGGTTCAGTCCATTGTGCGCGAACTCCGGGGGGAAAGGATAGACATAATCCCATGGACTGATGATCCGAGAATGCTCATTGCACGGGCCTTGAGTCCTGCAAGCGTTGAAAGGATAGGCATAAACGAAGACGGGAAAACAGCAATGGTGGTTGTTAATGACCAGCAGCTTTCGTTGGCCATAGGTAAAAAGGGCCAGAATGTGAGGCTTGCCATGAAGCTTACGGGATGGGACATTGACATAATGAGCGACACAGAATATGGCAAGATTAAAATAGAAGAGGCGGATAAGGCTTTAGAAGAAATACTCAGCAAGGAAGCTCAAAAGAAAAATAAACCATCTATTGATGGGTAAAAACCTTTCAGAATTCCAGATACAATACATCAAAGGCGTTGGCCCCAGAAGGGCAAAGCTTCTCAATAACCTCGGAATTAAAACTGCAGACGATGCTCTTTATTACCTGCCGTACAGATACGAAGACAGGAAAAATATCAAAAAAATAAGCAATCTCAGTTACGGACAACTTGAGACTGTAATTGGGAAGGTTATTGCTGCTGAGGTAATAAAACTGCCAAGGAGCAATCTCAAACTATTTGAACTTACAGTATCTGACGGAAGCGGGCTTGTCAAAGGTAAATGGTTTAACCAGCCATTTATGAAAAAGAATTTTGAAGCAGGGCAGGAAGTGATTCTTAGCGGAGTTGTTAAAAGGAATCCTTACCGGGGAATCGGATTCGAATTTGACAATCCTGAGTATGAGTTTGTAACTGATGACATTAATGACTTTATACACACCTCAAGGATTGTTCCGGTATACCGGACAACCGCAGGCCTGAGCGTCAGGCAGTTTAGAACCATAATGTTCAATCTAATCGATATCTGCATAAAAGAAGTGTCTGATACTATGCCGAAAGAAATACTTGAGAGGAATGATCTTCCTGAACTTAAGGAGAGCATCTTGAATTCCCATTTCCCGGAAGCAGGGACAGACATGGATATTCTGAACAGGGGCATCAGCATTTATCAGAAGAGGCTTTCTTTTGACGAGCTTTTTATGTTCGAACTGGGACTTTCAGTGCTGAAGAAGGGCAAAGACATTGAAAAGGGAATAGCGTTTAACTCAGAGGGTATTTTTGTCAACAGGCTTCTCAATAAACTTCCATTCAGGCTCACTGCAGCACAGCAGAGGGTGTTTGAAGAAATACTTCAGGATATGAGGCAGCCTCATCCGATGAACAGGCTGCTGCAGGGCGACGTTGGCTGTGGCAAGACTGTTATCGCCATTATGGCAATGCTCACTGCTATTGAATGCGGTTATCAGGCAGCGCTGATGGCGCCTACCGAGATACTCGCTGAACAGCATTACATAAATATACATAAAATTATAGAAGACATGGGGCTAAATTTGTGTCTTCTTACTGGAAGCGTAAAGAAAAGGCCGCTTGATGATATAGCATCAGGCAAAATTAATATAGCCATCGGTACACATGCATTGATACAGGAAGGCATAGAATTTAAGAATCTCGGGCTTGTGATAATAGATGAACAGCACAGGTTTGGTGTTATGCAGAGAGCGCTTCTGAGGAAAAAGGCATTAAACCCCGATGTCCTTGTTATGACAGCAACGCCTATCCCGAGAACGCTGTCCATGACCCTCTACGGCGACCTGAATTATTCTGTAATAGATGAACTTCCACCCGGAAGGAGACCTGTGATAACAAGGCTGTTTTCAGATAAGCAGAAAGATTATATCTATAAGGCAATTGCCGGCGAGGCGCAGAAGGGAAGGCAGGTCTATGTTGTATACCCTGTGATAGAGGAGACCGAGAAATCAAATCTCAAATCTGCGATAATAGGTAAAGAAGCTCTCGATAAAATGTTCCCTGATTTAAGGGTCAGTCTTATTCACGGTAAGATGAAACCCCAAGAGAAGGAAAGCGTTATGGCATCATTCAAGAAAGGCGAGATTGATATACTTGCAAGCACAACAGTGATAGAGGTTGGTGTGGATGTGCCTAATGCTGCGATGATGCTCATAGTTCATGCAGAAAGGTTCGGGCTTGCCCAGCTTCATCAACTTCGCGGAAGAGTAGGGCGGGGAGGCAGCCAGTCCTATTGCTTTCTGCTGGCATATGAACCGAGAGGCGAAGATGCAAGACAGAGGCTTGATATAATGGTTAAGAGCAACGATGGGTTCAGGATAGCAGAAGAGGACCTTATTATCAGGGGGCCGGGAGAATTTTTCGGCACAAGACAGGCAGGAATGCCGGACCTTAAGATTGCGAATATAATAAGGGATGCAAGACTTCTTGAAGTTGCACGGAAAGAGGCTTTTGCGTTGATAGATAAGGATGCAGAGCTTAAGACCTTTCCTGAATTGAAGGGGCATGTTGAAAAGTTCTGGAAGGGGAAGATAGAGTTATTTAAGACGGGCTGATTTGTGTCCTGCTGCGTTGTTTTAAAAAGTGATATTGCAAGACCTGACCCCCTTTATGTTGTCTTCGCGCAAAGGACAACAAGGTTTATCGGTTCGTTATTTTCCCTGTTGCCGTCGATAATTAACAAATTAAAGGTTTAAAGGGGTCAGGTCTTTACTTTTGACATTTTCCTTCATCTTTCAATAATCTG
>CAKKPR010000009.1 GCA_919901705.1 Thermodesulfovibrionales bacterium
TGTCATTGCGAGCCGAAGGCGAAGCAATCTCTGCTTTTGCTCGGGATAAACTCCGCAATCTCGCTTTTATAGAAGTCAATATGTTAGAGATTGCCACGTCGTTCCGAGCTGCTCGGAGCTCCTCGCAATGACATCTTTGCTATGTCCCCATCTCCCAGCTCTGAAGATACTTCTTCTGGGCCGGGGTAAGTACATCTATTTTAATCCCCATTGACTTGAGTTTCAACCTGGATATCTCGCTGTCTATTTTTTCAGGCACGCTGTATACCTTCTTGCCGAGCTTTTTATAGTTCCTGGACATGTATTCTGCGCAGAGCGCCTGGTTTGCAAAGCTCATATCCATTACAGCGGACGGATGCCCTTCAGCCGCTGCAAGGTTTATCAGGCGGCCTTCGCCGAGCAGATAAACCCTTTTGCCGTTTCTTAAGGTATATTCCTCGACAAAGTCCCTTATTATCCTTCTTGCTTTTGACAGCTTTTTCAGTTCCTCTATTGCTATCTCCACATTGAAATGCCCTGAATTGCAGAAGATGGCCCCGTCCTTCATAAGCTTAAAGCACTCTTTGTATATTACGTCAATGTCTCCTGTGGCTGTGACGAATATATCTCCAAGCCTGGCAGCGTCTCTCATCGGCATAACATCGAAGCCGTCCATTGTTGCTTCAAGTCCGCGCAAGGGGTTGACCTCTGTAATAATTACCCTTGCCCCCATGCCCTTGGCCCTCATGGCTATGCCTTTACTGCACCAGCCGTAACCTGCAACCACAAACAAAGAGCCTGCAATCAATCTGTTTGTAGCCCTCAGTATACCGTCCATAGTTGACTGTCCGGTGCCGTAGCGGTTATCGAACAGGTATTTTGTGTAGGCGTCATTCACTGCTACTATGGGGTATTTCAGCACACCTTTTTCAGCCATGGCCCTTAGCCTTATGACTCCTGTAGTTGTCTCTTCGGTCCCACCTATCAGATTTTTCAGGAGGTCTTTTTTCTTTGTGTGCAGCACAGAAACAAGGTCGGCTCCGTCATCCATAGTTATATTCGGCTTTAATGAAAGGCAGTCCATTATGTGTTTGTAATAGGTCTTATGGTCTTCTCCTTTTATCGCAAAGACAGGGATGCCCGAGTTTTTAACGAGTGATGCGGCAACATCGTCCTGTGTGCTCAGAGGGTTGGAGGCGCAGAGATAGGCCTGAGCGCCGCCGTCCCTGAGGGTTTCCATAAGGTTTGCCGTCTCTGTTGTTACATGGAGACATGCGGCAAGTTTCAGGCCTTTTAAGGGTTTTTCTTTTTTAAAGCGTTCTGCGATACTTTTGAGAACAGGCATTTCCCTGGCAGCCCATTCGATTCTGAGTTTTCCTTTTTTTGCTAAATTAATGTCCTTTACGTCATGCTTTACCATCTATCCTCCAATTATTATAGTGTCAGTTATCAGTGTCTGTGTCAGTGATTATATTTTTTACTGTCACGAAACACTGACACTGTTCACTGTTTTATAGTCCCGCCTCTTTCTTTAATGCCGCTGCCTTATCTGTTGCCTCCCATGTAAAGTCAGGATCATTTTTCCCGAAGTGGCCGTATGCAGCAGTTTTCCTGTATATAGGCCTCCTTAACTTCAGATGATCGATAATCCCCTTTGGTGTTAAATTAAAATTCTTCCTGATAAGGTTTACAATTTTATCGTGTTCGATTTTTCCTGTGCCATAAGTATCAACAAGTATCGAAACAGGTTCGGGAACTCCTATGGCATAGGCAAGCTGGACCTCTGCCCTGTCAGCAATGCCTGAGGCAACGATATTTTTTGCAATATATCTTGAAATGTAAGCGCCTGAGCGGTCTACCTTCGTTGGATCTTTCCCCGAGAAACACCCGCCGCCATGGCTGCCGACTCCTCCGTAACTGTCAACTATTATTTTTCTTCCGGTCAGTCCTGTGTCGCCCATGGGCCCGCCTACGACAAAACGGCCTGTAGGGTTGATGTAATATTTTACATTCTCTTCATCAAGAAGGTTTTTGGGTACAACAGGTTTTATGACCTTCTCGATTATGTCTTCCTTCATGTCTTTAAGGTGGACATCAGGGCTGTGCTGGGATGAGACAACAATGGTGTCTATCCTGAAAGGTTTACCGTCCCTGTATTCGATCGTGACCTGAGATTTACCGTCAGGCCTCAGATATCCAAGGATGTCCTGCTTTCTGACTTCTGCAAGCCTCATTGCAATCTTATGGGCAAGCATGATGGGCAGGGGCATCAGTTCCGGGGTCTCGTTGCATGCAAATCCGAACATCAGTCCCTGGTCTCCGGCGCCTCCTGTATCAACACCCATTGCAATGTCTCCGGATTGCTGGTCTATTGAGGTTATAACCGAGCAGGTCTCATAATCAAAACCGTATTTCGCTCTTGTATATCCTATATCTTTAATCGTTTCCCTGACGATATCAGGAATATGGACATAACATGTTGTAGAAATCTCACCTGCAACAAAGGCGAGGCCTGTTGTCACGAGTGTTTCACAAGCTACCCTGGCTACCGGGTCTTGCGCGATTATCGCATCGAGAATAGCATCTGATATCTGGTCAGCTATCTTATCCGGATGGCCTTCAGTAACCGATTCAGAAGTAAAGAAATAGTCTTTTTTTGCCATAAGCAACCTCCCTGGTGTATAGTTTTGAACTATACATTTTATAAGATTTTAACTAAAAATGAAAGAGATATTTTAGGCCCAAATTCCGATATAGACTTTGCACAGCATTGACCTGTCTGTCATTGCGAGAACCCGAAGGGTTCGTGGCAATCTGAGCTTCGAAGGCGAGATTGCTTCGCTATGCTCGCAATGACAATTCTCTATATCGGGCTTTGGGTTAGGATTCGCAGAGGTTTTTTACAGTTTTGAAAAATCCGCTATTGAAGATGCCGCTGCCCAGGTATTCCTGAGAAGTGCGAGCCTGTTGAATTTGATATCATCCTGCTTGTCCATCACAAGGACATTGTCAAAGAAATTATTAATCGTATCAGTCAATCCCGACAGTGTCCTGAGTGCATCGGTATACCTGTATTCCTTTAACAGGCTGTCAACCTCTGTCTTTGTTGCATTAAGCCTTTCATTCAGTTTTTTCTCCGGTTCTTCCGTCAGCAGCCTGAGCTTTAATGCAGGGAGTTTAGTTTCAGGGATAATATTTTTTACCCGGGTTATGGCAGTAAGAAAGTCATTATATCCGCTGTCGTTTTTGAATCCCTTAACAGCCTCAAGTCTCTTTTTAATCTCTTTTAAAGGAATCTCTGCGGTGAGTGAAAGTATGGACTGAATCTCGTCAAAGCTGTAACCCTGCGCTGAAAACAGGGGTTCAAGCCTCTGTTCAAAGAACTTAAGCACTGTCTCTTTGGCTTTGGCTGACTTTTTTACGTGTTTCAGATTTTTAAAAGCCTCATTAATAATCTCTGACAGAGGCAGGTCATATCCCTTGTTAAGCATTATAGCTATTACTGCCAGGGTCTGTCTTCTTAATGCAAACGGGTCTTCTGAACCTGTTGGAATAAGCCCGATAGAGAAAAATGAGATTATACTGTCTATCTTGTCTGCAAGGCTTAAGATCGCACCGGTCTCTGTTTCAGGCAGCCTGTCACCCTGATAGGCAGGCAGGTACTGTTCCATAAGCGCATCTGCAACCTCTTTATCCTCTGCATCATTAAGTGCATAATATCTTCCCATAATTCCCTGAAGTTCAGGAAACTCTCTTACAACCCCTGTTATGAGGTCTGTTTTTGAGAGGAGCGCTGCCCTCCCGGCTTTTTGCTCAAGCAAGGGATTTAATTTTGATGCAAGGTATACTGAAAGCTTTTTAACCCTTAATATTTTCTCATGAATACTTCCGAGCTTTTCCTGATATGTCACATTTTTAAGTTCATCAACCCTGTCTCCGAGCCTCTTTCTGCCGTCTTCTTCAAAATAAAATTTTGCATCCTCGAACCTTGCCTTGATAACGCGTTCTGCGCCCGCCTTCACAGTCCCGGAGTTTTCTTTGGTGGTATTGCTTACTATGATGAAATAATTTGTAAGCCTGCCTTCTTTATTTTCAATTGCAAAGTATTTCTGATGCGCCTTCATCACTGTTATAAGCAGTTCTTTCGGGAGTTTAAGATATTCTTCGGAAAAAGCAGCGAGCACCGGAACCGGATATTCAACGATATTTGCAACTGTTTCAAGCAGCGCCTCATCTCTTATGACAGATCCGTTTACTGATGCCGAGATCTTTTCGATTTCGGCGGATATAATCTTTTTTCTCTCCTCAAAATCCACAATAACATTATTGTTTGCAAGCAGCTTTACATAGTTCGTTATCTCCTTTATCTGAACGGCAGCGGGCGACAGGAATCTGTGCCCCCTGGTAGTGTTGCTGCTCTTTATGCCGTCTATCTCAAAGCTGACAACTTCTTTTTCAAATAAAGCCAATAGCCAGCGTATGGGCCTTATAAATCTCAAGTTGCTGTTGCCCCAGCGCATTGATTTTGGCAGATGTATGGAAAGTACAACCTTTTTTAAAATTTCCGGCAGAATTTCGCTGACCTGGACGCCTTTTTCTTCTATGACTGCAACAACATATTCCCCCTTGTCTTTCTGCTTTATAACAAGACTTTCAACATTTATGCCCTGTGAATTTGAAAATCCTATTGCTGCCTTTGTAGGTTTTCCGTTTTCATCGAATGCGATTTTTTTGGAAGGGCCGAATACCTCTTTTGATATGTCTTCCTGCATCAGGGGCAGTCCTTCTGCAATCATTGCAAACCTTCGCGGAGAGCCGTATGTCTTTATGTCGGAGAATTTTATACGGTTCTCTTTAAAAAGTGCCTCGCTGTTTTCTTCCAGCTGTTTTATGGCGGAGGGCAGAAATCGTGCAGGGATATCTTCTGTGCCGATCTCCAGCAGAAGAGATGAAAGCTGATTTGTGTCCTGAGTCATTTAAA
>CAKKPR010000010.1 GCA_919901705.1 Thermodesulfovibrionales bacterium
TTCATTGAGGTTCCTTTTTAATGCACTATGATAGGTCTCATCGATTTTAATAGTTGTCTGACAGTTTTGACCGGGGGCATCCTTATTCTTCATAGTCCTCCTGTCTGTACTGAGCATTTAACATCCAGGGCTAAAAGAAGTGTCGCGCATTTTGATGTCAATCTTTTAGCTCGTGTTAGGCGTAGTTTTGGGCCTGCGTAACTTCTATTTAAATAGTGAAATTTCTCCATTCTCGTCAGTTGCCAGAAGTGAAAACGCTTCTGAATCGCTCTGCCATTTTTCTATCCTTTTTAGATGAGATTCATTTGATTCGTTTTCATGTTTTTCTGGAAATGGCAAAGGTTCATACCCTCCAGATATGTACCACTTCTTAAAACGAAATGTATAAGTATTCAATATGTCACCGTAATTCTTTGCTGGGGTTTGAAGAATCTGGGCTACTGGATCGTAGAAAAATTGTGTGAATGGCAGGATTATTTGGCCAACTATGTCATGCACAAATTTCTTCTTTTGTTCTATAGATAAATTATGAAACAATCCCTTTTTTACTTTAACATGAATTAAAAATTTATTACTAATCTGGTCATATTCTACTCCAAGTGCCTTGACTCCATTCATGTCTTGTGTGGCATATAACAAGCCTATGTTAAGTTGAAGAAGAATATATTGCATCTGGCTAACAGATTTTATTTGGTTCAGCTTTGATACTTCAATTTTGTTTTGTGCATAACCAGCAGAGTAGAAAAATAGCATAAATATTAAACTGAGTAAAAAGTATCTCGCTCTTTTCATTTAGATGTCTCCTTTTATAATTCTTGCCCAAAAATTTCATTTAACTTGTTCATATCCGTAGTTATTGCGTATACACCGCCAAAATGGGGAGATAGACGCAATGCAAACTGGCGGAAATCCTGTTAATCTCCTTTTGTTTTAAGTTTTATCAAGTTTTGCCTGTGTAATTATTGATTAAAACCCTTTTATTGTCAAGACGTGTCAGGCTGATGAAAAACCAATCGTATGTTATTGCGAGGAGTCCCGAAAGCCTTCGGGATGACGAAGCAATCTCTAACCCATTGATTTTATTAAAGGCGAGATTGCCGCGCTTCGCTCGCAATGACAGAAAAAAGAGTTTTTCAACAGCCTGGTGTGTCTTGTGCTTTTAAGTGGACATTAGTATCATAAGACTAAATGCCGATAATTAAAGTTGAAAATTTAATCAAGAAATTTGGAAATGTCACAGCTGTAAATGACGTATCCTTTAACGTCGAAGAGGGCACTATATTCGGTTTTCTCGGGCCTAATGGAGCTGGGAAGACTACAACGATAAACATACTCTGCGCTTTGCTTTCGCCGACTTCAGGAAGGGCATTCATAGACGGGCATGATTGCGCAAAAGAATCAGCGTTGGTGAGAAAATCCATCGGCATAGTCTTTCAGGACACAACACTGGACAAAGACCTCACGGCAGAGGAGAATCTGATATTCCATGCATACCTTTATAATGTTGAAAAGAGCGAGCGTCAAAAAAGGGTTGATGATGCACTGAAATTTGTTGACCTGTTCAGCAGGAAAGATGACCTTGTGAAGAAATTCTCGGGTGGCATGAAACGGAAGCTTGAGGTTGCGAGGGGTTTGATACACAGGCCTAAAGTACTTTTTCTTGATGAGCCTACATTAGGGCTTGACCCTCAAAGCAGGACGAACCTATGGGAATTTATAATAGAGCTTCCTAAAAAGCACAATGTAACAATTTTTATGACAACGCATTATATGGAAGAGGCAGAGGTCTGTAACGATATAGCCATCATAGACAATGGAAAGATTATCGCGAGCGGCAGTCCCGCAGAACTTAAAAAAATAGTGGGCGGTGATGTCATATATCTGAAGACAAAGGATAATCTAAAGGCAGTGGATGAGGTTAAAAAAGTCTTGAATGTTGATGCCTCGGTGAAGGACGGAGAGATTTTTATATCCACGATAAAAGGAGATGCATGCATACCCGAACTCATAAGAACGCTCGGAGACAGCGTCTTGTCTGTAAGGCTTCAGAGGCCGACTCTGAATGATGTTTTTTTAAAGCTGACAGGGAAGGAAATAAGAGAAGAGGGCGGCTCAGGTTCGGATACGATAAAGGAAGATGTCAGGGCGTACAGAAGGAGGCATAGTTGAAGTTGAATATGATGATTATTGACAGGGCAAAGCATTCTCGCTCATTCTCGGTCGCCAAAGCGCCCTCCGAGGATTTTGCCTCTCGACCCCCCTTAAATTCCCCCCTTGGTAAGGGGGGACACAGAGGGGTGGACTATCGTCAAAATAAACCGCTCGAATACCATGCCCTGTCGATGGAAGGTTTGCATTTATGGAATTTAATGCTATATATGTGATTGTTGCAAGGGAATTCAAAAAGTTTGTAAGGGAAAAGTCGAGGCTTATCTCTGCAATAGCAAGGCCGTTGGTCTGGCTGTTCCTTGTTGGGGCAGGCATGTCCAGGCTTGTGGCCCCTGTGGGCGGGGTCTCATATATGCAGTTCATCTTTCCCGGTATTCTGGGCATGACAATTCTTTTTAGCTCGATGTTTTCATCCATCTCGATTATCTGGGATAAGGAGTTTGGTTTCATGAAGGAGATTCTGGTTGCGCCGGTGTCAAGGTTTTCAATTGTAATCGGTAAGGCATTAAGCGGGACAATCATTTCAACTATTCAGGCTGTTATTGTGCTTGCGCTCTTTCCTTTTCTGGGGCTGAAACTGGGAATATTAAATATCATAGGCGTTATTCTGATATGCACTACCGTATCTTTTTCAATATCTGCCTTCGGGATTGTGCTTGCAACTTTTTATGAAAGCTACGAAAGTTTCAGCGTAATAATGAACTTTATAATTATGCCGATGTTTTTCCTTTCCGGCGCGATGTACCCCGTGAAGCTCCTGCCCGAGATTCTAAAGTTTGTTGCAAAGTTAAATCCTCTCACTTACGGCGTGGATGCCTTGAAACATGTAATATCTCCACTCGCAACCGGGCCCATGAGCCCTGATTTCAATGTGTTTGTTGATATAGGAGTTATAATCGCTATGTCTGTAGTCTTTGTTCTTATCGGGGGAAAGGCATTTGAGAGAAAAGGGTAATCGGCAAAGTATTTGTGATGTCTTCCTATTACTTCCAATCAAGGCTAATATGAGCTTGTTGAAGTTTGGCTCCCGGGGAGGGATTCGAACCCCCGACAGGGTGGTTAACAGCCACCTGCTCTGCCAGCTGAGCTACCCGGGAATTTCTCAGATAGAAGGCTTTTATTATACACCAAGAAAGTGCTTGCCTGTCAAACTTTCCATTAATAAATAAACTTGATAGAATAAGGGGAACATAATATGGCTGACAAAGAAAAACTGGAAAAAATAGCAAAACTTACCAGATACTTCATTCTTGTTTCAACTACAGAAGCAGGTTCAGGACATCCCACATCTTCCCTTTCAGCAACTGATTTAATGACATGCCTGATGTTCAGCGGGATTTTTAGGTTTAACACGGAACAGCCGGAGCACCCCAATAATGACCGCATTATTTTTTCCAAGGGGCATGCCTCGCCGTTGCTTTATGCATTGTGGGCAGCAGGAGGAAAAATTACTGAAGAGGAATTGCTGTCCCTGAGAAAATTCAACAGTCATTTGGAAGGCCATGCAACTACAGCCTTTAAGTATGCCGAAGTCTCCACCGGCTCTCTGGGGCAGGGGCTTTCCATAGGCCTTGGGATGGCCTTGAATGCAAAGTACATTGACAAACTACCTTACAAAACTTATGTGCTTCTGGGAGACAGCGAGATGTCGGAAGGTTCCCAATGGGAGGCAATGCAGATAGCAGCGCACTATAAGCTTAACAATCTTGTTGGAATTATTGATGTGAACCGTCTGGGCCAGAGAGGGGAGACTATGTACGGGCATGATATAAATGCCTATGAAAAACGCATTTCCTCTTTTGGCTGGGAGACCATTGTGATAGATGGCCACAATGTTGATGAAATTCTTGGCGCTTACGAAAAAGCATCTCATGTTAATGACAGGCCCGTGATGATTATCGCTAAGACCATTAAGGGGAAAGGGGTTTCATTTATCGAAGATAAAAATGGCTGGCACGGCAAGGCGCTTAACAAGGAACAGCTTGAACAGGCGCTTAAAGAAATGGGAGAGATAGATAAAGCAGTGCGCGGAGATATGGCAAAGCCCGAAGATCTGAAACCTGAAATACGCACTCCTCAGGCAACCCAAAAGATTCTCTATCTTGCTGATACACCTGTTGCAACCCGAAAGGCCTATGGAAATGCAATTGCAAGAATCTTTCCCAAATATCCGGACATCGTAGTTCTGGATGCAGAGGTAAGCAATTCAACGCATGCCGATATATTCAGGGAGAAATACCCCGAGCGTTTTTTTGAGATGTATATTGCAGAGCAGAATATGGTTGGCGCTGCTCTTGGGTTATCACGGCGCAACAAAATTCCGTTCACTTCGACCTTTGCTGCATTTTTCACGCGTGCCTTTGACCAGATAAGGATGGGCCGGTATTCAAATGCCAACATAAAATTCATAGGCTCTCATGCAGGAGTATCAATAGGTGAAGACGGCGCTTCACAGATGGGGCTTGAAGACATAGCCATGTTCAGAACGATACTGAACAGTGTTGTTTTGTATCCCTCTGATGCAGTGTCAGCGGAAAAACTGACTGAAGAGGCAGCCAGGCATAAGGGAATGGTATACATTCGCACCACAAGAAATGCTACGCCGATTATCTATAAGACAAATGAGGAATTCCCGATTGGCGGAAGCAAGGTATTAAAACAGAGCGATAAGGACGTTATCACAGTTGTTGGAGCAGGCATAACAGTTCATGAAGCATTGGGCGCATATGAAGAACTGAAGAAAGAAGGAATTTTCATTCGCATAATTGATCTTTACAGCATCAAGCCTGCAGATATGACTAATCTCAGAAAGGCGGCAAATATTACTCAGGCGATAATCACCGTTGAAGACCATTTTGCAGAAGGCGGTATAGGAGAAGCAGTAAGGAGCCTGATGGCTGATGTTGATGTGCCTGTCCATTCGCTCTCGGTGCAAAAGATGCCCAGAAGCGGAAAGCCGGGAGAGCTTCTTGATTACGAGGAAATATCAAGAAGTGCAATTATTAAAAAAGTGCGGGAACTTTTGTAAATTGAGCCTGCTGAAAAACCCCATATCTTGGCGTCATTGCGAGGAGCCCCGATATTATCGGGACGACGTGGCAATCTCTAACCTATTAATTTATATAAAAGCGAGATTGCGGAGTCTATCCAGAGTGATAAAATCGAGATTGCTTCGCCTTCGGCTCGCAATGACAAACGAGGGACCTGTTCGTAATGACACTTTTCCAGGGCTCTAAAATTGGGGATTAATGGCTCGCGAATTTAAAGACGCTGCTTCCTGCTGGAAAGAGATAATGTCTGATGTTTCAAAAAACAAAGGACTTTTATCAGTTATAGAAAAGCTTGCAAGGGAGAATATGTCCCCTGCCAAAATTGTATTCGGGACATCAGGCTGGCGGGGAGAGATTGGCACTGACTTTACATTCAATAACCTTCGCATTGTGACTTCAGCCATAATCGAAATGCTCAAGAGCAATGATAAGTCTGTGATGCAGGCAATGGGCGTATCGGAGTTCGAAGATGTAAAAAGACGCGGCATCATTGTGGGGCATGACAACAGATTTCTCGGCCCTGAATTTGCCATGGAAGCAATAGGCCTGCTTCAAAAAAGTGGGGTAAAAACCTGGTATGCAGGCGAGGCAGTCACGCCGGAGTTTTCAGCCGGCATAGAAATGTTGAATGCTACATGTTCAATAAACCTTACGCCTTCACATAATCCTGCAAATTATGCAGGTTTTAAATTCAACCCTTCAGACGGCGGCCCTGCAGGAGCTGAGATTACAACAAAGCTTGAAGAGACAGCCAACAGGATGATGAGCGAATCCGTTGTCATTAAGCCAATAAAACCTGAGAGCGTTGAGAAGATAGACCTTGCTTCCCTGTATATAAAATATATTCTTATGCGTAAGACACTGAACATCGAAAGGATAAAGGATTTTATAAACAAGGAGGACTGCATTGTCTGTATTGACAATGTACATGGAGCTACAAGAGGAAGAATCCAGAGGATTCTTGGCAAGAGCGATAAGATTGTATATCTTAGAACAGGGGATGATTTCCTCTTTGGCGGTGTAGCTCCTGAGCCTTCTGAAAAAAACATGCAGGGAGTCGAAAAAGTCTTAAAGAAAAGCAGGGCGAGATTTCGTCTTGGTGTTATCATGGACCCTGACGGTGACCGCATAAGGCATGCGGATGCAAAGATGCAGATACCTATGAATTACTTTGGCGCTATGGCATTTCATTATCTCCATGTTCATAAAGGTATTCAGGGAATCGCCGTAAAATCTGTCGGCACAAGCAATCTCTTGAATGCTATAGCAGGAAAACTCGCAATACCGGTGAAGGAAACTAAGGTAGGATTTAAGAATTTCAGACCATATCTCTTAAAAACAGCCAAAGAAAGAGCAGTAGTTGCCTTTGAAGAGTCAGACGGTATAACAGGATATAACCATACGCTCGAAAAGGATGCGATTTTTGGCCTGTTGCTGGCCATAGAAATGGTGGCAGTCACAGGCAAGAATCTGAGTGAATATCTCAGGGATATAATGGATGAGTTTGGACATTATTACCCTGACCGTTCGGGGATAGCAGTTGACCACTCGCTGGCAGGTGAACCTTTGATAAAAAAGCTGTCGGTTATCAGCGCTCAGTATAAGGCCGGGGATGAAGTGATTATTGGAGGAGATAAAAGAACTGTAAAAAATGTAATCACAGTTGACGGCACAAAGCTTGTTTTTGACGATGGTTCATGGCTGATGATAAGGCCATCCGGCACAGAGCCGAAGGTCAGATTTTATATTGAGGCAAGGACAGAAGAAGGCAAGAAGGCTGTTTTCGAGACAGCAGAGAAGATGACAAGAGAGGCGCT
>CAKKPR010000011.1 GCA_919901705.1 Thermodesulfovibrionales bacterium
AAGTCACCTTCAAAAGAGGCGGAAATGTAATCATCCCTGCCTTTTCAATAGGCAGGACCCAGGACCTGCTCTACGACCTCAACAGGCTTGTGCGCGAGGGCAGGCTTTACAATATAAATGTATATATAGACAGCCCCCTGGCTGAAAAAGCAACAAAAACATATCTGGCTCATCCTGAATGCTTTGATGAAGAGGCAAAGAGACTTATCAGCGGGAATGTGATCGGTGATGCCGTTAAAGTTAAATTCACCCATTCGGTCGAGGAGTCAATGGCATTGAACAAGATTAAATCCAATGCAGTAATCATCGCAGGAAGCGGCATGTGCGACGGGGGCCGTGTCAGACATCACCTTAAATATAACCTCTGGAGGCCGGAGTGCAGCATTATATTTGTAGGGTTTCAGGCAAGGGGCACACTCGGCAGGAGAATTGTTGATGGTGCAAAAATGGTTCATATATTCGGAGAGGAAATAGCTGTAAAGGCAAAGGTGTATACGTTGGGAGGCTTCTCTGCACATGCAGACCAGAAAGAACTCCTCGAATGGTTATCTGCATTCAAAGGCAGTCCCAGGGTATTCGTGGTTCACGGAGAAAAAGAAACAGCAGTAGCCTTTTCAGAGCTGATAAAAGAAAAACATGGGTTTGTCACGCACGTGCCTGCAAAGGGGGAATCCTACGAATTATGAAAATATTTTTATTTCACCCTCGCCCCTGCTTTAATCTCTTTTTCAGGAGTGATTATCGCCAGATTCCCTTCTTCATCAGATACAGCAAGCAGCATGCCGTTTGATTCTACGCCCATGAGTTTTGCAGGCTCAAGGTTCGTGACAACCACAATGGTCTTTCCTACAAGCTCTTCAGGCGTATATGCCTTTCCAATTCCTGCCACTATCTGGCGTTCCTCGCCTGTATCAACCTTCATAACTATCAATTTATTTGACTTCTCGACCCTTTGTGCCTCAAGCACCTTTCCTGTCTTCAGTTCTACTTTCACAAAATCTTCTATTGTTATCATCCCCTGAATTTCTCCTTTAACGCCTTTTCAACAATATCAGGCACAAGCCCTTTCACTGACCCGCCGAACGACGCAACCTCTTTGATTATCGTTGAAGTAAGGAAAGTATATTCCTCGGAAGGCATCATGAAAACTGTCTCAATTTCAAGGTCAAGTTTCCTGTTCATCAAAGCCATCTGGAGTTCATATTCAAAGTCAGACACAGCCCTGAGCCCTCTTATAACAGCAATGCCTTTCCTCGCCTTAACATATTCAATCAAAAGTCCGTCAAATGCTTCGGCCCTGACATTTTTAAAATTCCTTACAGCTCCCGTGATTAATTTCAACCGCTCCTGAATTGTAAAAAGAGGCTGCTTCTTCTGAGCTGTTGTTATTGCAATAATGACCTCGTCAAATATCCTCAAGCTCCTTTTAATAAGGTCAATGTGGCCGTTTGTAATCGGGTCAAAAGTTCCGGGATAAATTGCTGTTTTTTTCATTGTTCTTTTCTGAACAATGTTAACATAGAGTCGCCATATTTGTAAGCCTTCTTCTGCCTGAGACTTCCTATTCCTTCAGGCAATCTCTTTTTTGAAAGATGCTCTGCTATCACAATGCCTCCATCCTGAACTATCCCGGCGTCAGCCAGAACAGAAAGTATATCTTCAAGCTCTCCTGAATAATAAGGAGGGTCAAGGAAGATAATATCGAACCTCAAACTATCTTCCTGTGCCTGTCTTATAAAATCAGATGCCTTTTGCCTTATGATATTTGCCCTTGAACTGCATTCGCATTTGCCAAGCGTCTTTTCTATCTGCTCTGCCCTTTTTTTATCAGCCTCCACAAAAAAAACCTTTTCAGCCCCTCTGCTCATAGCCTCCATGCCCACAGCTCCTGTGCCTGCGTACAGGTCAACGAACATAGAACCTTCAATAACGCCTCCCAATATATTGAAAATAGACTCCCTGACCTTGGATGAGGTCGGCCTTAATACGCCATGCTTTGTAACAAGGCCCAATGATTTCTTCGAGCCTATTCTTCTGCCTTTTAAATCACCTGCGGAGATTCTCAAGTACACCTCCCATAGAATAAAAGACAGGGTATGGTGTCCGAGCGGCTTATTTTGCCGATAGTCAACAACCCCCTCCATCCCCCTTTGTTAAGGGGGAATTCAAGAGCCATAAAGAGGCAAAATCCTCGGAGCACAGCGAGAATGAGAGAGGATACTATGCCCTGTCTTTTACATTATTATATCTTATGGTCTTATGGCCGGGTTTACAATATCCGATGAGACTGAAGGATGGTCTTTTATCTTCACTTTTCTCCCGTCTATCTCAATCCTTCCCTCAGCAAAAAGCCTTACAGCCTCAGGATATATCTTGTGCTCAAAACTCAATATCCGCTCAGAGAGTGTATCCTCGGTATCATCAGGCAAAACAGGGACTGCAGCCTGAATAATAACAGGCCCCGTATCCATGCCCTCATCAACAAAATGTACTGTGCAGCCTGAAATTTTCACGCCGTAATCAAGCGCCTGTTTTTGACCATGCAGGCCGGGAAATGCCGGAAGCAGGGCAGGATGTATATTCATTATCCTGCCCGGAAATGCAGCTATCAGTGGTTTTCTTACTATCCTCATAAATCCCGCGAGTATTACAAGTTCAACGCCCTTTGCCTTCAGTTCATCTGCTATCCTGCTGAAAAAAACATCCTTTGCCGCAAACTCCCTGGGATTTATGAAGAGATATTTTATGTTGTGTTTTTTAGCCCTTTCAATTGCAAAGGCGGAAGGATTGTCGGTAATTAACAGTTCTATTGACGCCTTGAGATTTCCTTTTTCTATTGCATCTATTATTGCCTGAAAATTAGACCCTCGGCCTGATGCAAGAACCCCTGCCTTCAGCATAACACACTGACATTTGCCGTATACTTATGTAAATTCTTCATTTTATAAGCTTCTTATGCTTTACAGCCATTTCTATCGAATGAACCAGCAGCTCGGATTTGTAGGGTTTAACTATAAAATCAAACGCTCCTTTTCCCATCGCGCTTATGGCAATATCCAGCTCAGCATATGCAGTCATCAGTATTACAGGGATATCCATGTTAATGCTGCGGACTTCTTCAAGGAGTTCAATGCCTGAGACCTCAGGCATTCTGATATCCGTTAATACAACATCAACTTTGTTTTCACGCAATTTAGCCATTGCGTCTTTAGCGTTTTCGCATGAAATAACAGAATATCCGTGCTCCCTCAATAATACCGCAGTGGTTTCAAGAACAGAAGTATCATCGTCAATAATCAGGATTGAGGAGTCATGCCCTTGTTTCATTCACTACTGTCTCCCTTATTAAATATACAGGAATTAGCTGAACAGCAATCTAAAGCCTTATCTCGATGTAGGCATTTTCTCTGAGCCCCCGAAGCCAGCTTTTATATTTCTCAGAGAAATATTTTTCTATCAGTTTGTTTCTTATTGACTCTTTTAATTCAGCCTCGCTGTGCTTTTCTGATTTTTCCTCAAGCCTGACAATATGCAGACCCCTGTCAGTCCAGAAAGGCTGACTGACCTCGCCCGCCTTCATTCGTGATACCACATCTATGAATTCCTTTGCCATGTAACGCTTCTTAACAAAGCCAAGGTCTCCGCCCGCCTTACGTGAAGGGTCTTCGGAATATTTTTGCGCAAGGGCTGAAAAATCCTCGCCGGCCTTCAGCTGCTTAAGGATAGCATCTGCTTTCCCTTCCACTGCCTTCCGGTCATTGCTGCTGTCGGGCCTTTTAAAAAAAATCTGCCTGATTCTGTAGGCCTCCCCCTCCGCCAGAATGTTCTTATCCTCTCCCATCTGTTTCTGTACATCACTCTCAGACACAACTATCCTGCTTTTTATCTGCTGAGAAACAACCCTGCTCAATATTATCTGTTCTGCTATTTTTTTCTTGTATTCATCAAAAGTAAACCCTTCTTTTTTCAGGGATTCTATCAATGCCGGTTCATCCAGAGAATATTTTTTCCTTATATCAACAATGGTGCTGTTAACATCATCCGTGGTCGCGTCTATGCCTAACTGTTTTGCGGCCTGAAGCTGCAATTTCATGTCTATTAAACTTTCAAGAAAAATCCCCTCGTTTTCCTTGAATATCTTTCTCTTCTCCTCATCTTTCAATCCTCGCATCTTGTCGCTCGCCTCAAACTCCATCGCCTTGTATAAATCGCTCCAGGTTATTACCTCCTGATTTACAACTGCGACAACCCTGTCAAGGAGTATAGCTGCCTGCGATACTGAATGAAAGATAAAAACAAGCAAAACAAAAATAAATACCTTGAGCTTCATCATTTTCTTCCCCTGAATTCCAAAAGTAGTATTAAAGTATATCCTATACCCCGTGAAAATTCCACAAAAATTGTCTGATAAAAAGCCCTGGTTCTCTTCGGAAAATAATTCAGGAGTGTGTTACGCCTCAATTATGTTAAAATATCTGAAATTACCGACAAGGAAGGTTATTGAAATGTTTAATATGAAGGTAGTACAGCCTGCGAGGCTCGACCCTGAAACAAAATTTAAATTCAGATGCCATAAAGGTATAAAGTGCTTCACAAAATGCTGCAGCAATATAGATATAATGCTCACGCCTTATGATATCCTGCGGATGAAGAACAGGCTGAAGATGTCATCAGAAGAGTTTCTTGAAAAACATACATTCTCAAAGATTGATGAAAAATCATCCCATCCCTATGCATACCTCAAGATGAGCAGAGACGAAAAAAGAAGCTGCCCTTTTCTTGTCGTGCCGGACGGCTGCACAATCTACACGGACCGGCCTGTAAGCTGCAGGTATTATCCTGTAGGTCAGGCGACTTTGAAAAAAAATATGGGCGAAGGGATAGTGCACGAGGAATTTTATTTCTTTGTAAAAGAACCTCATTGCCTTGGATACGAAGAAAATACAGAATGGACCGTTGAATCATGGAGGAAAGACCAGGAGTCAAGCCTCTATGACGAGATGAACCGGGAATGGAAAAGTGTTTTGATGAGAAGGGATATCCCCGGAGGCAAGAGTGTCCTTGACCCTAAAAAGCAGACCCAGTTCTATATGTCAAGCTATGACCTGGATAAATTCAAGAGATATGTATTTGAAAGCAAGTTTCTGGATATATTTGACATCGACAAAGACGAGATCGAAAAGATACGTACTGATGAAGTAGCGCTCATGAAACTCGGGTTTAAATACCTGAAATATCTTATGATGATGGAAGAAGCGTTGAAGGTTAAGCCTGAAGTTGTGAAGGCAAAGAAAGCAAAGGAATAAAGACTACGCATCCACTTAAAATCTTCTTCTCTGGCATAGGCGGCAGCGGGGTATCCGCAATTGCATGTTTTATGGCTGATAAGGGACATGTTGTTGCAGGTTCTGACAGGGCCTTTGACAAAAACCCCAACCATCCGGTTTATAAAATATTAAAATACAGAGGCGTGTCCATAATACCGCAGGACGGAAGCGGTATAGATAGCTCGGTTGATATAGCTGTCTTCAGCACAGCTGTCGAGCATGACCAGCCTGAGTATCTGAAGGCAAAGACCCTGAACATCCCGATAAAAACAAGACCTGAATATCTTGCAGAGATAATATCGGATTTCAAAACAATCGCGGTTGCCGGCACAAGCGGAAAGTCAACGACATCAGGCATGCTGGCGTTTTTGATGCACAGGCTCGGATTAAATCCTAATTTTATAGGCGGAGGCAGGGTCAAGCAGTTTAAGACAGAAACAAATCCCGGCAATTCAAGCACAGGAGATTCTGATTTTCTTGTGATTGAAGCATGCGAATCTGACGGCACAATCGTTAATTACAAACCAGAGCATTCTATAATTTCAAACCTTGAACTTGACCACCATTTCGTGGACAAAACAGCAGGCATGTTCGAGGCGCTTGCAAAAAACACAAGAGGCAAAGTAATTGTAAACGCAGATGATACTAACCTGATGAAAATCAGCATTAAAAATCCTGCGACATTTTCAATAGATAATCCATCAAACTACATGGCTTCAGACATCACTTACAAACCCTTAGGCACGGATTTCTCACTTAACGGCACAAAGTTAAGCCTTTCATTGCCCGGAAAATATAACCTTTACAATGCTGTCTCATGTATTGCCTTTCTCTCTGAAACAGGGGTTGCGCTTAAAGATATTGCTGAAATACTTCATGAATTTAAAGGCATTGAACGCCGGTTTGATATTCACCTTAACACCGGCAGAAAACTTGTTATTGACGACTATGCTCACAACCCGCACAAGATATCATCCCTTATGCAAACTGTAAAAAACTTAAAAGAGAACATTTGTTATATCTTTCAGCCTCATGGATTCGCTCCTACAAGAATGATGAAAGCCGAATACATAGACGCCTTCTCAGAAAATCTCCGCGCCGCTGACCACCTTATACTTCTGCCCATATACTATGCCGGCGGAACAACCAGCAAAGACATATCAAGCCATGACCTTGCAGAGGGGATTAAGGTAAATGGAAAATCAGTTGAAGTTGCTGAAAGAGGGGATATTCTGAAGAGATTGGATGAATGGGACAATTACGTCATCTTTGGCGCAAGGGATGAAACGCTTTCTGACTTTGCGAAAAAGATAGCAGAGATTTTGGGATAAAA
>CAKKPR010000012.1 GCA_919901705.1 Thermodesulfovibrionales bacterium
TTCTCATCTTTGACTCAGCGGAATAAGTAACAACCCCTGCTTCAAAGAATGTGCTCGCACCGGGAAGCATTGTAATATAATGACTGATGAGCCCGCCCGTGCATGACTCGGCAACAGAAAGTTTTAATCCTTTCTTTTTAAATATCTCATGCATGCTCTCAATGATTTT
This sequence comes from Thermodesulfovibrionales bacterium, assembly GCA_919901705.1. Taxonomy (GTDB): domain Bacteria; phylum Nitrospirota; class Thermodesulfovibrionia; order Thermodesulfovibrionales; family UBA1546; genus SCSY01. The sequence goes on from CAKKPR010000012.1 coordinate 170, forward strand.
TAATGCTTCTTTTCCCATATTTAACTCTCAAATAATGAATGAAACAGTTGCTATAAATATATACTAATTCTCAGACATTTTAAATAGGGAGGTGAGTTTTTATGTTATCATCATAAACTATGGAAGAACGGCTGCAGAAGATACTCGCAAAGATGGGAATTGCCTCAAGAAGAGGTGCAGAAGAGATAATCCTCGAAGGAAGGGTAACTGTAAACGGAAAAGTGGCTATCCTCGGAATGAAGGCAGAAATGTCAAAAGATCATATAAAGCTCGACGGCAAACTTCTTACAAGGCCTGAACCAAAAGTATATCTCATGATTAATAAACCCAGGGGCGTGATTACAACGCTTTCGGAAGCAGAGGAAAGGCCGTCCATAAGGGATTACCTGAAAAAAATAAAATACAGGGTATTCCCTGTGGGAAGACTTGATTATGATTCAGAAGGGCTTCTGCTTCTCACAAATGACGGAGATTTTACGCATGCGGTTCTGCATCCGTCAAAGAAGATTCCAAAGGCATATCATGTTAAAATAAAGGGCGTTATAGAGAACGATAAAATAGAAAAGCTGAAAAGAGGGGTAAAACTTGAGGATGGAATGACCTCGCCCGCCAAGTTAAAAAAACTGAGGAAGACTGAGGAAAATTCCTGGGTCGAGATTACAATATACGAGGGGAAAAAAAGACAGGTAAGAAGGATGTTCGAAAAAGTAGGCCATTCGGTTTTGAAACTTAAAAGAGTACGAATCAATGGAATAGAACTTGGGAATCTCCCTCCCGGTGAGATAAGATATCTGACACCGGAAGAAGTAAGCAAGATAAAAAAGGAGGTTGTCAGCAGGAACACATAAAATTTTACATTGTCATTGCGAGCGACCAAAGGAAGCGTGGCAATCTTACTTTAACAGGTATGAGATTGCGTCGTCGCTTCACTCCTCGCAATGACCTTTAATGAGGAATGATGATTCGGGATAAAAATTGCGGCGAGATTAGAGAAACTGACATAGGCTCAAACATGAGCATCTCAGGATGGGTCTTCAGAAGAAGAGACCACGGTGGTCTCATATTCATAGACCTGCGTGACAGAAGCGGTCTCTGCCAGGTTGTATTCAGCCCGGATATCGCAGGAGACACGCATGAAAGGGCACACAACCTCCGCGCTGAATATGTCATAGCTGTATCAGGCGAAATAAGGAAAAGGCCTGAAGGAACAGAAAATCCGAATATCCCTACCGGCATGGCAGAGCTGTATGTAAACAAGCTTGAAGTCCTGAACGAGGCGTCGCCTTTGCCGTATAACATGGAAGAGGCTGCAGAGGCAGGAGAGGCGCTGAGGTTAAAACACAGGTATCTGGACCTCAGACGGCCTGAGATGCAGCAGAACCTTATAATGCGGCATAGAATCTCAAAGATAATGCGGGATTATCTCGATGAAAAAGGTTTTATCGAGATCGAGACGCCAATGCTCACCAAATCAACTCCTGAAGGTGCAAGGGACTATCTCGTACCGAGCAGATTGAATCCAGGACATTTCTATGCACTTCCGCAATCGCCGCAGTTATTTAAGCAGATATTGATGGTTGCAGGAATGGAAAAATATTTCCAGATAGTGAAGTGCTTCCGCGATGAAGACCTGCGCGCCGACCGCCAGCCGGAATTCACACAGGTGGATTTAGAGATGTCATTCATTGACAGGGAAAATATCCTCGCCCTCATGGAAGGCATGATGAAAAAACTCTTCAAGGACGTTATGAATATAGATGTCGAAACCCCGTTCCAGAGACTGAGTTTTCACGAGTCAATGGAAAGGTTCGGAAATGACAAGCCTGATTTAAGATTCGGCCTTGAACTTAAAGACATGGCAGACCTCGCACTGAAGGGCACGTTCAAGGTTTTCCTCGATGCAATAAATGACAGTCGTTGCGACTCGAAACCGAGGGGCATGGTTAAGGCAATCAACGGGAAAGGAATGGCAGGGCTTTCGAGAAAAGAGATAGACATGCTTACAGCAGAGGCACAGTCATTCGGCGCAAAAGGCCTTGCATGGATTAAGGTCAAGAATGGTTTTGAATCTCCTATAGCAAAGTTCTTCCCGGAAGAGATACTCAAGAAGATGGCTGAGAGGCTTGGCGCAGAAGAAGGCGATTTGATGATGTTCGTAGCTGACAAACCGAAAATTACATATGATGTATTAAGCAGGATGAGGCTTGCACTGGGTGAAAGATTAAAATTGATTAAGCCCGGATATAAATTCGCATGGATTATAGATTTCCCATTGCTTGAATGGGACGAGGAAGAATCAAGGTTTCAGGCAATGCACCATCCATTCACATCCCCGATGGACGAAGATATTGAAAAGATGTCGACTTTAAATCTCTCTGCTTCTCAACTTTCAACTTCTAACTTTCAACTTCTAACTTCTCTTAAAGCAAAGGCATATGACATTGTCCTTAACGGCTGTGAGATAGGCGGCGGAAGCATTCGTATTCACAGGCAGAATGTGCAGAAGAAGATGTTCGAGGTTTTAGATATATCTCAAGAAGACGCAAAGATGAAGTTCGGATTCCTTCTCGATGCGCTCCAGTACGGCGCGCC
>CAKKPR010000013.1:0-3213 GCA_919901705.1 Thermodesulfovibrionales bacterium
AGGGGGAATGCCGTTAAAAAGCATAAGGGCAGACAGACATGACAATAAAAAATTTTTGAAGATGCTAAAACTCGAAGCGAGTCTCCGCGAAGAGTCGCTCCGACAAGTTCAGCATGACAACTTTAAGAGAGTGATTCAAGTCTCTGTTTCTAACCACTTTGGGTTATAATATTCCATGCCTCCATTGGCCTCGATAGACATAGGCTCCAACACCATCAGGTTATTGATCGGAAGGATAGAGGGAAATAAGATTATCCGTCATAAATGCGAGATGGCGATTACGCGCCTTGCCGCCGGCATTAACAGTACATGCTTATTAAATATAGAAAACATGGGGAAATCAGTCTCTGTATTAAAAGAATTTGCACGCCTTATTTCAGAATATAAAGTCACCCGCATCAAGGCTGTCGGGACAAGCGCGTTAAGAGAGGCAAGGAATTCAGGAGAATTCATAAAAAGAGTTCTGTCAGAGACAGGAATAAAGATAGACGTAATTTCGGGGCAGGAAGAAGCCGGGCTTACTGCAAAGGGCGTTTTATTTGATGCGCCAAAGGCAGCTTTGTCTTTTATTATCGATATCGGAGGCGGAAGCGCTGAATGGGTTCTCTGTAAAAACTCATCTCCTGTTGAGATGGGTACTGTTCCGGCCGGGGTTGTAAAACTTTTCGAAAAGCATATCAAGTCAGACCCGCCTTCAAAAGATGAAATTGGTTCGCTTAAAAAAGAGATGGACATTGTCTTGGGTAAGCTTAAGGTAAAGGCAGGGCATTTCATAAAAACCAATACAGTTTTTATCGGGACGGCAGGCACTATCACAACAATTGCAGCCATTGATCTCGGTCTTGAAAAATACAGTCACGAAAAGATTCACATGCATAAGATGCCGCTTCAAAAGCTCCATGATATCTCTGAGATGCTTGTACGCATGCCGCTTCTGGAAAGGAAGCAGATCAAGGGGCTTGAGCCTGAAAGGGCAGACTTGATTATACCCGGCATACTCTTTACAATTAAGATTATGGAGATATTCGACTTCGAAAATATGCTTGTGAGTGATAATGGCCTGCTTGAGGGTGTACTTATAAGACTGTCAGCTAATGGCTTGTAGAGAGGAGGCCTAACATTAACTTCGCACAAAGGTTTTTTAAAGCTGAGACTATAACTTTTCCATTTATTGATTATTTGAAGGAGCTGGTTGTCATATTAAAGAGGGATGGAAAAATTGTAGAGGTAAATAAAGCCTTTTTGGAGTTTTTCAAGGGCAAGAAGGAAGAATTTATTGGTAAAAACAGCAATGACATAATGCCCTTGAAAATCCTCTCAGAGAGTATCATGAAATGCAAATTCGACAGGGTTGAAAAATCGGAACAGATAAAATTTGGCGAACACGTATTGAACGCTACTATCACTCCTGTAATGGTAAATGACGGCCTTAATTTTATAAGCATTACTTTAAGAGATATCTCTGCCTTTGTTCAGCTTGAAAGGGCGATCCTTAAGAGGAACAAGGAACTCGGCATAATAAACACTCTCTCAAGTACGTTCATATCCTCAGGGGATATAAACTCTGTTTTTGCAGACCTGCTCGAAAAGGTATTAATCGTCTCTGACTTCAGTCTGGGATGGATAGTTATGAAGGAGGGCGGGTCATTTGTCCTGAGAAATATGTCGGGCGTATCCCTTGGACTCAGGCATGAACTTGAAAAAGGGGAACTGAATACCTTATACGACAATGTCGTTGAGTTGACGGACCCGCTGTATGTCCTGGAATCAGGTGAGATGGAAAGGATAGAAGTTCTGAAAAAAGAGGGTATCATGTTTTTTGTCTGTATTCCTCTGAGGGTTGGTCCGGAGACAATAGGCATTCTTGTGCTTGCAAGCAGGGTGGGAATAAAATTCGATTTTGATACAGCAGCAGTGTTTTCACTTATTGGCAACAATATTTCTCTTATAGCAGAAAAGATAAAATTATTTCAGGAGACGCAGCGCCTTGCACTGACAGACGGCCTGACAGGGCTTTATAATGTCAGGTTTTTTTATGATATGCTTAACAAGGAGATAGCAAGGTCCAGGAGATACCATACCTTGTTTTCGCTTATACTTTTTGACATAGATGACTTTAAGATTATAAATGATACTCACGGGCATCAGGCAGGAGATGATGTGCTTCGCTCGGTTGCCTCTACACTCAAGACTGTATCCAGAGAGACCGATATCGTTGTAAGATACGGGGGTGAAGAATTCATATTGATGCTTCCGAGTACTCCAAAACATGAGGCGCTTACTCTTGCCGACAGGATAAGGGAAAAGGTGGAGGAATTCAGCTATCTCGGGAAGGAAACTGTTAAAATTACCATGAGCGGAGGGGTAGCAACATTCCCTGAGGATGCTGAAGATTCTAAAACACTGCTTTATGCAGCAGATATGGCGATGTATGAGGCTAAGGGCAAGGGCAAGAAACAGGTTTGTTGTTACAGGAGGATTAATGAAGCAAGTATTTAAAAGGCCGGAGGGCCTTAAAGATGTGCCTTTCCGGTTCTGTCCCGGCTGCGGACACAGTCTTGTCCACAGGATTGTCGCAGAGTGTATAGATAAATTGGCCATAAGAGAAAGGGTCATAGGCATTGCGCCTGTCGGGTGCGCTGTATTTGCTTATGATTATTTTAACTTTGACGTGATTGAGGTGGCGCATGGCAGGCCGCCTGCAGCAGCGACCGGACTGAAACGGGTTATGCCGGACAGAATAATTTTTTCTTATCAGGGCGATGGAGACCTGGCTGCTATAGGAACGGCAGAGATAATCCATGCTGCAAACAGGGGTGAAAACCTTACGGTGTTTTTTGTAAATAATGCCACGTATGGTATGACAGGAGGACAGATGGCTCCAACAACCCTTACCGGACAGAAGACAACCACAACACCAAGAGGCAGGGAGGTTAAAACATCAGGTTATCCTCTGCGTGTATCTGAACTCCTTGCGACTATTGAAGGAGCCTCGTTTATTGCAAGGACCTCTGTAGATTCCATAAAAAATCTCATGGCAACAAAGAAGGCTGTTGAAAAGGCCTTCAGGTATCAGATAGAAGGCAAGGGTTTCAGCCTTGTTGAGATATTATCTCCTTGTCCGACTGACTGGGGAATGTCTACAGAGGAATCCATAGACTGGATGCGTACCGAGATGATGGCTGTTTTTCAGTTAGGGACATTGAAGGATAA
>CAKKPR010000013.1:3313-4397 GCA_919901705.1 Thermodesulfovibrionales bacterium
ATGATAGGTTCGCCGATTGTCAGAAATCCTGAGGTCCTTGTTGTCATGAACGAGGCGTCCCTCAATAAATTCCAGCCCAGGCTGAAAAAGGAAGGACTGCTTATATTTGATTCGTCTCTCATAAAAAAACCTGAACTGCGTTCTGATATTCATGTTGCAGATGTCCCTGCGAGCGAGATAGCTGCATCAATCGGAAACACCAAATTTGCAAATATGGTAATGCTCAGCGCCTTGCTTGCAAAGGCAGGGATAATAAAAGAGGAATCAGCGCTTAAGGCCCTTGAAGAGCTGACCCCTCCTAAAAGGAGAAAATCCCTTGATGCAAATAAGGATGCGATAGCAAAAGGAAGAAAGTACATTGAAGATAAGAAAAGCAAAAACAACTGACATTAAACATATCCATCAGCTTGTTAATGAGTTTGCAAAAAAAGAAGAGATGCTGCCGCGGTCCCTTAATGACCTGTATGACAGCATACGGGACCTTTATGTTTATGAGGACAAAGGGAAGATAAAAGGAGTTTGTGCGCTCCATATAATGTGGGACGACCTTGCAGAGATAAGGTCGCTGGCAGTGAGTAAAGATTTGCAGGGCAAGGGGATTGGGAAGCGCCTTCTTACAACCTGCATTAAAGAGGCAAAAGGACTTGGCATAAAAAGGGTGTTTGCGCTTACCTATCAGCCTGAATTTTTCAGAAAAATCGGGTTTAAGGAAATTGATAAATCAAAGCTCCCCCAGAAGATATGGGGCGACTGCCTCAGATGCCCGAAATTCCCTGAATGCGATGAAGATGCGGTTATAATTGAGATTTAAGTCTATTTAAATAAAGAGATTTTTAGATTATTGCTGCCCATTTTGCCTCTTGGAATTTTATTAAGATTTATTTATGCAATCATGATAATAGAACAATATAAGAAACTGTCTTCTCTCCTTTTGATATTTATTAGTCCTTATCACTTCTCGCGAACTTGGTTACAGAAAAATTTGCCGTCGTGTTTTTTCAGTTGAAAAGTCTGTCTGCAAGTATTATCCTTGTTTGAGAGTTTGAAGGCTAAGAGCTTGCATGAAAGAATTTTTTGCACATAG
>CAKKPR010000013.1:4497-5695 GCA_919901705.1 Thermodesulfovibrionales bacterium
TGTTTTATGATGATAGAGAATTCAAGGAGAAAGTGCTTGAATATTCTGGTTCATAGTGGCAGAATGAAGGTGAAATAAATTTCTCGAAAGAGCAGGAAGGGGGCTTTATGATACCAAAACATGAACTCGACAAGGCCATATCGGTTGCCATGAAGTATAGGATTGGCAAATTGTATTTAATAGGCTCTTCTTTGTCTAAAGATATAAAAGCTGTCAAAGATTATGATTTTGCTGTGAGCGGTGTGCCAAAAGGCAGTTTTTTTAAATTCTATGGTGAGTTGTTCAAAACGCTATCAAAGAATGTTGATCTCATAGACCTTTCCGGTAAAAAAACGATATTTAAAAACATTGTCAAAAAAGAAGGCAAGCTGATTTATGACAAAACAGCAGCTTAATGAATATTGCAGCGCTGAGTTCGAGAATATCGATTCTGTATTGTCCGAGCTTGCTTTAGTAATAAAACCTAAAAAACAAAAATACTCTGTCGCTGAACTGGCTGCGGCAGCAACATTTATTCATAACTTCTATAACGGCATTGAAAATATCCTTAAAAGGGTTCTTGTTTATCTGAATGTTGATACCAAGGAGACACCCACCTGGCACAAGGACTTATTAAAGACATCGTTGGACAAAAAAATTATATCGGATAAATTGTATGACGCCTTATTAAATTATCTCTCATTCCGGCATTTTTTTGTTCATGCTTACAGTTTTACTCTGCGATGGGAAGAACTTAAACCACTCGTGAACTCGCTCGAAAGCACGCTAAGAGAGTTCAAAACCGCAATACATGATTACACCAACACTCTTGATTAAATAAGAGCGCAGTTTTAAAAAATGAATAATGATGAGCCGATAGTCCATATATGCAGGTTCTAAAAAGGGCGGGTAACTTTTAAGGATTCCTTAATAGTTGGGTAGGACGGTGTCCCGGTAAGTAGTCAAGGAATCCTTGATAACTGAGTACAACGAGGCAGCTATCCGGAAATTCCGGATAGTTCAAACAGAGGTTGAAGGCTGAGAAACTGAAGGCTGACCGCTGACGGCTGAAAGCTGAGGGCTTAGGTGAAAGAATTTTTTGCACATAGCGTTGAAGGGAAGCCAAAGAGCGAATGGCAGGGACGACAACTGCTTGAACTGATTAAACAGCTTAAACGGTTTTTACGGTTTGAACGGTTAAAAGATGCGGGGTTGTGGC
>CAKKPR010000014.1:0-3022 GCA_919901705.1 Thermodesulfovibrionales bacterium
GAAAATATATTCATAGGCGCAAATGCAGTTGACTATAGCGGGTATCCGGACTGCAGGCCGGAATATCTTAAGGCTTTTGAGGCTATGGCCAACCTTGCAACAAGGGCATCTGTTGAAGGGCAGATGAAATTCAAAATCAATGCGCCTTTAATCAATATGACAAAAGCAGAGATTATTAAAAATGGCTCAAGCCTTGGCCTCGATTATTCGCTGACATGGAGTTGCTATGACCCGCAGCCAAAGCAATTACAGGTTAAGGCTAAGGCTAAGACTAAGGATTTCTCAACCTTAACCTCTACCTCAACCTTATTAATTCCCTGCGGCAGGTGCGACAGCTGCCTTTTCAGGGCAAAAGGTTTTAAAGAGGCAAAGATAAAAGATCCCTTGCTGCGGTAAACCCCGTCCTCGTTTTTTTTAAACCGCCTAAAAGACAGGGCTTTCTTTCTAACGGGGTAAATAAAAAATCCCTGATGCCTGCTGAATGTGTATAATAGATATGTTCAAATGCGTGCATATGAATTAATAAAGAAAAAACGCGACGGGATTGAACTTTCGAAAGAGGAGTTAACATTCCTTATAACAAAATACCTTTCAAGTGAAATCCCTGACTTCCAGATGTCTTCTTTTCTCATGGCAGTTTATTTCAACGGCATGACTGACAACGAGACAATGACCTTGACCGGTTTGATGCTTTCTTCAGGCAGTAGGGTTGATCTCTCCGATATATCAGCTCCCAGGGTTGACAAACATTCAACAGGCGGGGTCGGTGATAAAACAAGCATAATCCTTGCGCCCTTGATGGCAGCGATGAACGTAAAGGTTCCTATGATTGCAGGCAGGGGACTCGGACACACCGGAGGGACTATTGACAAGCTTGAATCGATCCCTGGTTTCAGGACAGACCTGTCACTGGCAGAATTCAAAGAAAATGTTAAAGACATCGGCTTTTCTATAATCAGACCTACAGATGAGATCGCACCTGCGGACAAAAAATTTTATGGCCTCAGAGACAGGACTGCAACAGTAGAATCTATTCCCCTGATTGCAGCAAGTATTATGTCAAAGAAGCTTGCGGAAGGCATTGAGGGACTCGTGCTCGACGTGAAATTTGGCAAGGGCGCATTTATGAAAACCATTCAGGATGCAAGAATGCTTGCAAGGACAATGGTCAATGTGGGCAATTCAATGGGGATAAAAACAGTTGCAGTTATTACTGATATGAACCAGCCTCTCGGAAAAACCATTGGAAACGGGCTTGAGATTAAGGAGTGCATATCTGCCTTAAGAGGCAAGATGCCTGATGATTTAAAGGAGGTAGTCCTTACGCTCGGAGCCTGGATGGTTTATGTGGCTGATTGTGTTACAGAGGAAGTAGCAATATCCAAACTGCCCGAACATGTAGTAATAAAATACAAGTCAGAACTCATGGATTTCATAGAAAAAGGAGATGCATTCAAAAAATTTGTCGAATTTATTGATGCCCAGCACGGCGACCCTGAAACTGCTTTCAAGCCTAATATGATTCCATCAGCAGGCAAAGTAAAACAGATAAAGGTCACAGGAAAAGGTTATGTTCAGACTATGGATGCTGAAAAGGCCGGCATGGCGTCAATGCTTTTAGGGGCAGGCAGACAGCGGGCTGAAGACAGGATTGACAATTCTGCCGGCATAGTCTTAAATAAAAAAGTTGGAGATTTCGTAAATACCGATGAACCTGTTGCAATGTTTCACTACAATGATGAAACATGCGTAAAAGAAGCAGAGGATTTGTTTCTTTCGGGAATCCAGGTGGGTGAGATACCCCCTGATAAAACTGCAATAATAATCGATGTAATTATATAGCATGGCAGCTTATGAAAAATAAGACAGGCACATACACAATATCACTATTAATCTTCCTGTTAACATGGTCTGTAAACACGCCTGAGGCATATCCTGAACAGCTCATAGGGAGCGGATGTTCTGTAAGCAATGTGGGTTATCTGACAGAGCTTGCCAAAGAATATGAAAGACGGACAGGCGTCAAGGTGTTTGTCCGTGGGGGAGGCACTGTCATAGGCATAGAAGACCTGAGGAACGGCAAGGTTGACTTTGCAGCTTCATGCAGAACCAGGGAGGAAGGCGACCCTGAAGATATTGAGTTTATACAGGTTGCATGGGATGCGCTGGTATTTATCGTTCATAAAACAAATCCTGTCAGCAATATTCCTCTCGAAGATGTCAGGGCCATATACGCAGGTAAAATAACCAACTGGAAACAACTCAAAGGTAAAGATGCGCCAATAAAAATTTTTATATCAAGGCCCAGAAAAGGCCTTAGCGGTGTTGAGGCCTCAACAAAAGCGCTGGTCTTAAAGGGGCTCGACCCGGTTGAAACTCCGAATACCATGTCCCTTGCCTCATCAGGCATAGTTGAGCAGATGGTAGAGGAGACAGTCGAGGGATTTGCAACAACCGGTTTTACAAGCGCAAGGAAAAGGGATGTCAAGATGCTGAAAGTTAAGGGCGTCCTTCCTACAAGCAAGAATATTATAAATAAGAATTACCCGCTGAAAAGGCCGCTGTTTATTTTAATTCCTAAAAAACCCAGGCTAGAGGCAAAAAAATTAGTTGATTTTGTATTAAGCAGGGATGGGCAGAACTTTATCAGAACACAGGGTGTTGTAGCGCTCTCAGATGTAAAATGAGGGTATCCCTGCAAACAAAGGTATCTATATTTTTAGCGCTGATTATAATCCTGATCAGCGCTGTAAGCACATACCTCTTTACAACAGCCCACACCCGCAGTAAAGAACAGGGCCGGATAGTAAGAGGAACAGCGCTGGCATATTCCCTCTCCAAGGCAGCAGAGGAAGGGCTTATCCATGAAGACCTTGACCTCATTAAAAAGGCTTCATATATTATTAAGTCGCCGGATGTAACTCTTGCGCAGGTCTATTCAGATATATGGGAGGCTGTTGACGCCTATCCCTTTGAAAAATTAAAAGAGCCTCCGAACCCTGATGCAGTCATCTATTTTAAG
>CAKKPR010000014.1:3122-7500 GCA_919901705.1 Thermodesulfovibrionales bacterium
ATAGAGACCAACAGCAAATTCAAAGAAATGTTTGGCGAGGTAGCCGGTCTTTGCGATATCCTGATTGGAGAAAAAACTGCACCTGACTGCCTTAGAAAAGCGCTTGCTGAAAAAGGCCTGCATCTTGAAGATATGGCTATCGGGAAAAAAGGAGATGAGATTATCATATCACTCTCTTTATATCCTGAGACAGACAGCAGCGGCAACATAACAGGCTTTGATGGCTATCTTATAAATATAACGGAAAAAAAGAGGATGGAAGAAAGGTTAATCAGGGCACAGAAGATGGAGGCAGTCGGGACACTTGCAGGGGGCATGGCGCATGATTTTAACAATCTTCTGACAGCCATACTGGGATATGCCGAGATTATTTTATCAATGACACAGGAAGGAGATCCTTTTCACAAACCGGCAACCATAATTCACGATGCTGCAAAAAGGGGAGCGGACTTTGGCAAAAAGATCCTTACTATATCCCGTAAAGAAAAGATGGAAACAAAATCCGTAGATATAAATGAGATAGTTAAAAATTCTCTGGAACTGCTTCGAAGAAGCATACCTAAAAACATAGAAATAGTTACAAACCTCAAGGAGGGTATCCCGCATACAAAGGCAGACCCGTCCCAGTTACAACAGGTTATTATTAACCTTGCGGTAAACGCCCGGGATGCAATGCCTGATGGTGGAAGATTATTAATAGAAACAGCAACGGTGGGCATAGAAAATGGCGCTCCCGGCAATATACATGCGGGGAAGAGCGGCTTTATAAAGTTGTCTGTTTCAGATACAGGAGCAGGCATTGACAGGGTAACACAGAGAAAAATATTTGACCCGTTTTTTACGACAAAGGAAATAGGCAAGGGAACAGGACTTGGACTCTATATAGTACATTCGATAATAAATAATCATGGCGGATACATTAACCTTTACAGCGAAGCGCTCAAGGGAACTCAATTCAATATATATCTGCCTGTTACAAAGGAGACTGATATTGAAGAAGTGCCTCATGACACCCGGGATATCACGGGCTCGGGGCTAATCCTTGTTATAGATGATGAACCCGATGTCAGAGAATTATGCAGGGACATGCTGGAACCGCTCGGCTACACGGTACTGCTTGCAGAAAGCGGAAGCGTTGGTATAAATATCTTCAGGCAGATGCAGGACAAGATAGCGGTTGTCATAATGGACATGATTATGCCGAAGATGGGCGGCACCGAGGTGTTCCGGGCGCTAAAGACAATTGCCCCCAAAGTCAAGGTATTGCTTTGTTCGGGCTACAGTCAAAATGGTTTTGCAGGTATAGACGAGCTTTTAAAGCAAGGCGCAATTGGCTCTATTCAAAAACCCTTCTCGCGCCGGGAAATTGCAACTGCCATAAAAAAAGCCTTATCAGGATAAAATGACCTGATGCATAATGAAAATATCAGGACCCGTTGCAAATAACCATGTTGACAAAGACTCCCTGAACCAATATATTAAATAACCATGGATTCAAAGATAAATGAATTATATGAGTTTGGCATGGCGCTGTTTCAGAATGGCAAATACTCTGAGGCAGAGCCCATATTCAGGGACATCCTTAAAATAAATCCGAACTATGCAGATGTATTAAACAAGCTCGGCATTATAACTCACCTGAAAGGCAACACCAAAGAGGCGTCAGAGTATTTTGAAAGGGCCCTTGAACTGAACCCGAAATACACAGAGGCTTCCCTTAACCTTGCCATAGCATACAATGATATGGGCGAATTCAAGAAGGCGCAGGAGGTATTTTCAAAAGCAGCCCAGATAGCTCATCCGACCCCGACATCTCTGGACCCGTTCGCAGCAGGGAAACTGGCAAACGAACATTATAAGATAGGCAACATTTACTTTGATTTCGCGATGTACGATGCCGCCATAGAAGAATACTCTAAAGCGATTAAGCTTCATCCATTGCTTGCTGATGTACGCACAAAACTCGGTATGTCCCTGAGAAGCAAGGGGCTCTATGAAGAAGCAATAGTACATTTTACAAAGGCCAAGGAAATAAATCCCGGTTATGGACAGGCATGGGTTCAGCTGGGACTGACCTATTACATGAAGGGCCTTGCAGGACTTGCCTTTGAGGAGTGGGAAAGCGCCCTGAAGCAAAATCCCAACCTGAAAGAAGCAAAGACATATATCCAACTCCTTAAAAAAAAGGAACAGTAGCCAGCAGTGTCCCTTCTTGAAATAAGGGATCTTAATGTCTCATTCAGGACTAAGGCAAGTCCAATAAAAGTGGTCAGCAATCTTTCCCTTGATATTAAAGAGTCCGAGGTATTCGGACTTGTCGGCGAAAGCGGTTGCGGCAAGAGCCTTACAGCGCTCTCTATAATGGGCATCCTCCCTCCCAATGCTTACGCCGAAGGCTTAATAAATTTTACCGGCAAAGATCTGCTCATGCTTGACAGGGAATCCTTGCGCCGCCTCAGAGGCAGGGAAATAGCGATGATATTTCAGGAACCAATGACATCCCTGAACCCGGTCCTGACCATTGGCTACCAGATATCTGAAGTTATGACTACACACCTTGGCCTTTCAAAAAAAGACGCCTTTGATAAGGCAGTGGATTTGCTTAGAGATGTAAAGATACCTTCTCCTGAGATAAGGGTAAAAGAGTATCCGCATCAAATGTCAGGGGGCATGAGGCAGAGAGTGATGATAGCAATGGCAGTTGCATGCAATCCTTCTCTCCTTATTGCCGATGAACCAACAACAGCGCTCGATGTGACTATACAGTCGCAAATACTTGAGCTTCTCCAGAAACTCAGAGAAAAAAGAAAGATGTCAATTTTCCTCATAACTCACGATTTGGGCATAATCGCAGAAAATGCTAAAAAGGCTGCGATAATGTATGCAGGAAGGATTGTAGAACTTGCAGAGGCAGGCGAATTATTTAACAATCCCGGACATCCTTATACAATGGGACTGCTTGATTCTTTGCCAAAGGAAAAAGGGAAACCATTGAAACCGATTCCGGGGACGGTCCCGCGTCCTGATAAGCTTCCTCAGGGATGCAAGTTTTCCGACAGATGCAGGTTTGTGATGTCGTATTGCCGGACAGAAGAACCGGAACTAAAAGCAATTGCTGACCGGCATTTTGTGCGGTGCGTAAGAGCTGCGGAGATAAAATGGCCCTACTGAAGGTTCAATCTCTCAAAAAACATTTTCCCGTTAAAAGAGTCTTTGGTGAAACAGCGCAATGGTTAAGGGCTGTTGATGGCATTGACTTTTCTGTTGATGAAAATAAGGTCTTTGCGCTTGTTGGTGAAAGTGGATGCGGCAAATCAACGGTTGCCCGGCTTGTCCTCAGGCTTATAACTCCTACATCAGGGAGAGTCCTTTTTGACGGCAAAGACATATTCGAATTTGACGGTGATTCTTTAAAGGCATTCAGGAAGTCCGTGCAGATTGTATTTCAGGATCCTTTTGCTTCGCTGAATCCGAGAAAGACCGTCTTTGATACAATATCAGAGCCCTTAAAGATACACAGGATTACAGAGAAGAAGAACTTGAAGGATGCGTGCGCAGAACTTTTAAAAAAGGTAGGGCTCGGGACTGATATCATGAACCGCTATCCGCACGAATTCAGCGGGGGACAGCGCCAGAGGATATGCATTGCAAGGGCGCTTGCAGTAAATCCAAAAATAATAGTTGCCGATGAACCGCTCTCAGCGCTCGATGTCTCGATACAGGCACAGATAATCAATCTTCTGCAGGATCTCAGAAAGGAAACAAAAATAACATTTCTATTCATAAGCCATGACCTTAAGGTAGTCCATTATTTCAGCGATACTGTTGCGGTTATGTATCTGGGCAAGATTGTCGAACATGCAAAAACAGAGGACCTGTTTAACGAACCTCTGCACCCTTATACTATTTTGTTGCTCTCATCAGCGCCAAAGGTCAGCTATCCGCCGGCAGCTATCCGCCATCAGCCTGATACAGGCGAGGTTCCAAGCCCCATACACATTCCTCCGGGATGTCCATTCCATCCGAGATGTCCAAAAAGATTTGAGCCTTGCGATAAGATTATTCCTGAACTGAAAGTCGTTGCGACTCGATTCCGAGAGGCAAAGGGAAGGCTTATATCATGCCATCTGTGGAATCAGTATTAGGAGGCTGTTGAAAAAGTCTTTTTTCTGTCATTGCGAGCGAAGCGTGGCAATCTCGCATTTAATAAAATCAATGGGTTAGAGATTGCTTCGTCGCAGGAACTGCTCCTCGCAATGACATGTGACGAGTTTTTCAACAAGCTGTTAGTCTTGTTTCTTCTCCTGTTCTCTCAATGGTATTGAAAATGATATTGCAAGGCCTTCTACCTGTTAGTATGCACAGTTCTTCTACGGCT
>CAKKPR010000015.1 GCA_919901705.1 Thermodesulfovibrionales bacterium
GCGCATAAGGGACTTGCACCCTCAAGTTGTCGCCCATGCCGGGCGCACATAAAAAGAGGCGGTCGGATCGACCGCCTCTTGAAATCAGTTTCAGATTCTATTGTTACAGAAGTGGAACAATCAGAAGCGCGACAATATTTATAACCTTGATCATAGGGTTAATTGCCGGGCCTGCTGTGTCCTTATACGGGTCGCCGACTGTATCGCCTGTGACAGAGGCTTTATGTCCATCGCTGCCTTTTTTATGAACTTTTCCTGTGTCATCGGTAACGCCATCTTCAAAGGATTTCTTGGCATTGTCCCATGCGCCGCCGCCGCTTGTCATGGCAATAGCCTGAAAGAGTCCGGTCAGGATACTTCCCATAAGTACGCCTCCGAGTGCCTCTCTGCCAAGCAGAAAACCTACAACAACAGGAACAACAACCGGGATAAGCGCAGGAACCATCATCTGCTGGATGGCGCCCTTGGTCACGATGTCAACGCACTTGCCGTACTCCGGCTTTCCCGTGCCTTCCATAATGCCAGGGATCTCACGGAACTGCCTGCGCACTTCAACAACGATGCCGCCGGCAGCCTTAGCAACGGCCTCCATAAGGAGTGAGCCGTAATAATAAGGGAGCAGACCGCCGATAAAAAGACCTGCCAGAACCATCGGGTTCGAAAGATCGAATTTAATGTCAACCGCCATCTTCGTGACTGGATCCACGAAAGAGCGCGAATACTCTGCAAAAAGAACCAGTGCTGCAAGAGCTGCTGAACCGATTGCATAACCCTTTGTAACAGCCTTTGTGGTGTTTCCGACTGCATCCAATGGGTCTGTGATGGCACGGATCTCTTCAGGCATTCCTGCCATTTCAGCTATACCGCCTGCGTTGTCAGTGATCGGGCCGTAGGTGTCAATAGCCACCACGATGCCTGTCATTGAAAGCATCGAAACCGCTGATAATGCAATAGCAAAAAGTCCGCCTGATGCATCGCCGTTAAATCCACCGCCTAAATGATAAGCGCCGAGGATCGAAGCAACAATAACTAGAACAGGCGCTGCGGTTGACTTCATGCTGACCGCAAGGCCTGCTATAACGTTTGTTCCATGACCAGTCAAACTGGCCTGTGCAATATGTTTAACCGGGGGACGCTGAGCAGAAGTGAAGTACTCAGTTATAACAACGATCAGTCCGGTCAATGCAAGGCCGATAAGTGACATAAGGAAAACGTTCATTGTTGTAAAAGACGGATGAGAGGCTAATGAAGCGACGACTTCACTATCTTTCAGAAATATGTCTGTAACAATATAAAATGTTGCTGCTGCAAGAACGCCTGCAACTGCAAGTCCCTTATAGAGGGCGCCCATGATATATCCGCTTTTGCCCATCCTTACTGCAAAAGTTCCGATAATGGAAGCGATAATCGATATTCCGCCGAGCATGAGGGGGAACTCAATCCAAGGACTGTTAGCATCGTTGAACACAGTCTTTGCAAGAAGCATTGCTGCTACGAGTGTAACTGTATATGTTTCATAAAGGTCAGCTGCCATGCCTGCGCAGTCGCCAACATTGTCGCCTACGTTATCTGCTATAACTGCAGGGTTTCTTGGATCATCTTCAGGAATGCCTGCTTCTACTTTTCCAACAAGGTCAGCTCCTACGTCAGCAGCCTTTGTGTAAATACCACCTGCGATACGTGCAAACACGCTCATGAGTGAGCATCCGAAGCCGAGTCCCACGAGTGCATGGAATGCCTGCTCAGGGGCTGCTGTCTTTACTATAAGATAGAAACCTGCTAAGCCTATAATTCCGAGACCAACGACCATAACGCCGGTAACTGATCCGCCCTTAAAAGCAAGGCCGAGTGCAGACTGAAGGCCCTTGTGGGCTGCCTGGGCTGTGCGCACATTGGCACGCACCGATACCATCATGCCGATGTATCCGGCGACCGCGGAACCGACCGTGCCGATAACGAACCCTATTGCTGTCCAGGTTCCGAGGAAAGACAGAAGCACCGTCAAAGGTACCGCAACCATAGCTACTGTTTTGTACTCACGTGCAAGGAACGCCATTGCGCCCTCTTTTACCGCATTCGAGATTCCCTGCATCTTCTCATTCCCTGCGTCCTGCTTTAATACCCACATTGCAGTCATCGCAGCATATATGATGCCTAACACTCCGCAAACTAAGGCAAAAAGTATTGTATTACTCATCCATCTTCCTCCTTTTTACAAAGTTTTATGTCTAAAAACCAATGGTTTCGCAAAAATTATTACAGTCGCCTCTTACTTCTCTTTCAAGACTTACCCTCACCTCCTTAATCAGTTTTTAGTTTTCAGTTTCCAGTTTTTAAACTTTTTCGCCTCAGGCGAACCCGTCAGAGGCGGGCAACTTCAACTTTTAACTTTTTAACTTGGTATTATCCCCCTGTAATATAATCCTTCAGATAATGTACCTCAGCCTGCAAATTGCTCACCTGCGCCTTAACCATATCGCGGATAGATACTACGCTTATTATCTTGCCTTTTTCTATAACAGGCAGATGCCTGATTCTCTTATTTATCATGATTGTCATTGCATAATTCACTTCATCATCAGGTTCTGCAATCACGAGGTCCTTTGTCATAACATCTTTTATCGGGATTCTGCAGAAATTTTCTCCTTTGGTTGCCCAGCACCTAAGGACATCTCTTTCAGTAAACAGCCCGGCCAACTTGCCATCTTCCATCACAAGTATGGCGCCGATATTACGGTCAACCATTTTATTAATTGCAATATCCACAGTTGCATTACTGTCAACTGCGATAAACTCAAGCCCTTTATCTCTTATCAAATCTCTTATTTTCATAGGATACCTTTATTCCCTTCCAGATTGTTTTGCAAAAATCATTGCTGTTGCCCTGTAAGCCATATGAGCCATTTTGGAAAATGGGGCATATGCAAAAAGGAAAAAGACCAGACAAAGATGCACTACGTAAGTAGGGTAAGCAACTACTGTATTAGCCATTCTCAGGAACTGGGCCAGCAGTCCCGAAACGCCTACTCCGGCCACAAGCAGGATAAAAAGCCAGTCGTAATAGCCCCCCAACCCGGCCTTTTCCTGGTTCTTGAACCTGTTAGTCATCACCAGCAGAATGCCGAGGATCATGGCAGCCGCACTTATGTTGCCTATTATTTTGTATATTACCGTCAAACCATCGAGGAGCGACTGGTCAATGCCCAGATGGGTACCGAAATGTTCAAAATACTCGGGGATGACTTTTGCAAAGGCCAATATTGTAGTTATGAACAGGCCGATAAAGCTGTAAAACACCAGCATATGCGCCGTTGCCCTGCCCTTTGTTACCTCACACTTCCTGAAGCGGTTATGGCCGAGTATCTCCAGAATTGTATCGTAGAGAGCCTTGACCAAGGATACCTTATTTGTATTCGGAGCAGCCGCACTCATGGCCATCCAATACTTCGTAACCCCCATGAACAGGCTGGACACCGCAAAGAGGGCGATGGCGGTGAAAACCGTGTCGACATAATACAGGGAAAAAAGAAATTTCCCGTATACAATTTTTCCGTCCTCAGTAGGTATGCTGACGTCTCCGAAAAAGCCCTGGGAGGCTATAATCAATATGTAGAGCAGCGCAGGCACTGCAAGAAGCACCAGAAGAAACTTAGGCTGATTTACCATCTTCGCCATAAAGCCAGGGACCGAAAACTCCTGAAGGCTCATCTTTCTGATAGCTCCGAGCACTTCTCCGGGCTTTGCGCCTCTCGGACAATAGGCAGTGCAATCGCTGCATTGATGGCAAAGCCAGATATCAGGGTTGGCTAAAAGTTTGTCCTTCAGCCCCCATTGTGCCTGAAGCATCTCTTTTCTTGGAAAGGGCTTGTCCTCAGGGGTTACATTGCATACAACCGAGCAGGTTGCGCACTGAAAACATTTTTTCAGCGACTCGCCGCCTGAGGCGATAACATCGTTTATAAAATTCAAATCAGGTTTAATTACTTGTTCTGCCATTCATTCCTCCTCTATTTTTGAGTGATTAGTGACAGTGAACAGTGACAGTAAGATTTATACTGACACTGACACTAAACACTGACACTTTTTCATTAGAATCCCTTAAACGGATTCGGCCCTATATCTTCTATCTTCTTTACAAAGTCATTAATTATGTCAGGCAGCTTATCGTATTCTGATATTGAAACCTGCACGAGCTGGCATCTTTCTGCTTCAAGCTGCAGTTTATTTAATGTCTCCTGAATTTTGCTGAAACGATAGTTCGCAAGTTCACTGCCTTTTATAAAGTGGCACTGATAATTCTCGCCGTATTTGCAGCCCAGGAGAATCAGTCCGTCAATACCCCTTGAGAACGCATCCGCAACCCATACGAGGTTTGTTGAACCAAGGCATCTGACAGGAATAATCCTGACGCTTGAATTTAATTGTTTGCGGTTTATGCCCGCGCTGTCCAATGCAGGATAAGCATCGTTCTCACATGCCAGTGCTATAAACCTGAACCCTTCCTCAGGCACCTCTACAGACTTAAGCATCGAGCCTATCATATCAACGCTGTAATCTTTAAAGGAAACTATTCTTTCAGGGCATGCACCCATACATGTTCCGCAGCGTCTGCACCTGTTGATTTTATAAAAAGGTATCCCTTTTGCATCTTCTTCTATAGCGCCAAAAGGACATTCCTCAGTACACCTCTTGCATGCAGTGCATTTCTGCAGGTTGGGGTCAGGGAATGTTGCATCCCAGGCCCTTGGATGAACTGCAATGCCTTGTGCAACATGCTCAACGCACTGGATAGCCTTAAGCGCAGCGCCTGCTGCATCAAGCTGGGCCTCTGACATATTCATAGGCTGTCTTACACAGCCGGCTGCATATATCCCTGTCCTTCTGGTCTCGTACTGGAAACATATAAAGTTGGAATCCGCAAACCCGTAATAACCCTCAAGTGATGGTATCTCAGGCCCCTGTCTGTATGTAAGGTTTAGAATGAAATCAGGCTTGGGAGTTTCTTCCAGATATTTTGCCTTTGCATCATCGCCTTTTTTCTGAGCCTCGGTAAGACCGTCAAGATATTCCTGAGGGGCGCGGGTATTCGGCACCACACCTATGGCCAGCACAACGAGGTCAGCCTCAACTTTTATTTTATCTCCGAGTAATGCATTCTCTGCCTCAACATAGAGGTTGCCATTTCCCGCATCACTCACGCCCGTAACATCAGCCTTTGTCAATAAAACGCCCGGGTCATTCTGCATGTTTTTATAGAAAAGCTCGCTCTGCCCCGGTGTCCTGATATCTTTATAGAATATCATTGCAACTGCATCGTTATTTTTCTCCCTTACATATTTAGCCTGCTTAAGTGATGTTGCACAGCAGAACGATGAGCAATATGGAAGATGGTTTGGATCTCTTGACCCCGCGCACTGGATAAAGGCAATCTTCTTAGCCTCTTTACCGTCAGACGGCCGTATTATCTTCCCCTTCTTTGCCATGTCTTCCATCTGAATACTTGTTACAACATTTGGTTTCCCATATCCCAGATATCCGAGTTTTGCAGCATCATAAGGTTTCCATCCGGCAGCCATGATAATTGAGCCGACCCTTAGGGTCTCACTGCTTCCATTGCTCTTTATAGTTATATCCAGCAGTCCGGGCTGTCCGTCTGTCTTCTCTATAACAGATGATTTAAATACCTTTATATTCGGATTTGATTCGACTTCTTTGATTTTGCTGAATACAATAGGTTCGTCCAGCTTCTCGTAAGGATATTCCCTTGGAACTTCCTTATAAAGCTTTGCTGCCCAGCCCCCAAGTTCTGCCTCTTTTTCAACAAGCGTTACCTGATACCCTGCGTTAGCAGCCTCAAGCGCAGCGGTAAGCCCTGAGATGCCGCCGCCGATAACAAGTATTGCCTTGCTAAGGTCCTGAAGGATATTAGGCTCAGGAAGGTCGCCCTTCTGCGTCCTGATTATCCCCATCTTGAGATAATCATTTGCAAGCATCTGAGTATCCTCGGTATTTGCAGGCTGGCTCCATGCAACAAGCTCCCTGAGGTTAACCCGCTCTGTTATTGTGCCCGGGAAATCAAATTCCTCATATTTCACACGGGGAGAACATGCACCCAAAATAAGGGTATTCGTCCCTTCCTTTATATCATTCTTTATAAACTCACGGCCTTCAGGACTGCATAAGACCGGATGTGATTTAATCAATCCAGGCTCTATCTTTGTAGCCTTTGCAGAGTCCTTTGTTAATTTTTCTATGTCAATGGATTCTCCGATGCTGCATCCCTTACAGATATAAACCCCATATTTCTTATCCATTGTTATTTCGACCTCCTTGCGCTCTGAATGCTTTTAATCGCAACTCCCGTTGCATCCTGGACAGACCTTGAGACATCAACAGGGCTTTTAAGTGTTCCAACAGCATATGTGCCTCTCTTTAAAGAAGAAGGCAGTACAAAACCATCAGGTGTATATGAAACATCAGCAGGTATCTTTGCTCCCTTTGTTGAAGGGACCATTCCCGCTGCCAATACTACCATATCAAACCTTGCCTCTATCTTTTTCCCGGCCAGAATATCTTCTGCCACTACAATTACATCTCCTGTTGCAGAGTCTTCTGTAATCTTTGCGACCTTGCCTTTTGTGAGTGTTACATTTGGGTCTTCCTTTATCTTCCAGTAAAACTGCTCATATCTTATGCCCGGAGTCCTTATGTCTATGTAGAAAACCCGGGCCTTTGAATCCGGATACTGCTCCCTTATATATGTCACCTGCTTTAAAGAAGCCATGCAGCATATATATGAACAGTAAGGCAGATGGTTTTCGTCTCTGCTTCCCGCGCACTGTACAAATGCAATGTTCTTGACCTCTTTGCCGTCCGACGGTCTCAGGATTTTGCCTGTTGTCGGTCCATTTGGTGAGGCAAGCCTCTCCATCTGCATATTGGTTATTACATTTTTAATCTTTCCTCCGCCAAGAATGTCGAGCTTTGTTACATCATATAATTCCCAGCCTGTTGCCATTACAATCGCGCTCACATTCAGATTAATTGTCTCGGGTTTCATGTCAAGCTTAATCGCATCATACTTACATGCAGCAACGCATTTTGCGCATGAAGCTCCCTTACAATGCTTCTCATCTATCGCGTACTTGAAGGGAAAAGCCTGATTATGAATAATATAAGCAGCCTTTGTCTTATTCAAACCAAAATTAAATTCATTCGGCATTTCAACCGGACACGCCTCAGCGCATGCATTGCAGCCAACGCACTTATCGTTCACAAACCGAGGTTTTACCTTTACGGCCACATCATAATTCCCTTCCTGTCCTGAGATCTTTTCGACTTCTGCAAGGGTATAAAAAGTGACATCTGCACTATTTTTTATCCTTTTGAAATTTATCTCAAGCCCGCAGTTAGGAGGACACAGTTTTGGGAAATACTTATTAAGCTGGGCAACCCTGCCGCCAAGATAAGGCGTCTTCTCAACTATGATTGCATTATTGCCGGCTTCTGCTATTTCGATAGCAGCGGTAAGTCCGCTCATTCCTCCGCCTATAACTAAAACACTTTTTCCATCTGACATGCTTTTCCTCCAGAAAACAAAGTTAAAAGTTAAGAGTTAAGAGTCAAAAGTTTTCAACTTTTTCGCCTCAGGCGAATCCGCTGAGGCGGACAACTTTTAACTTTTAACTTCTAACCTGTAAGTTAATTTTAAAGGCGGGGCAATGCCCCGCCTTTAATCTGCATACCTGATTAATCAGGTATTAACTGTTTGTACTCTTTCTTGAAGCACTTCCAGTCGCCTGTTGCGGGATCGAACTTGGAATTGACAAAGCATTTCCAGTCCTTGTCATTGATTGCGAGGAAGTCGCCCCTGTAGTAGTAACCTGGATATCTTGATTCCTCTCTGAACTGGATGTGTCTTGCGTGTGCCTCTATTGACCATATTCTGTGATAGTTCTCCCAAGCCCTCATAAGCTCATGGAGGTCTTTTGCGCCTGACAACGCTGCGTCTTCCTTGAGTATTGCAAGCTGTTTTAACCCGGATTCAAGCATTGTTGCACTAGTCATATACCATGTGCCTACACCGCCAAAATACTCATCGGCAATCTTCTGCATCCTTGCCTGAAGCATCTTCGGCTTAATGTAATAAGGGTTGACCTCAGGTGCTGTTGAATAGGTTTTGTACTTCTCATATACCTCAAACGGGAGATATATTTCTGCCGCAAGATCATCCGGTGACTTTGTTACTGTGGGTTTGAATCCCTTGTTGTCCAGAACAAAGGCAACTCCGCTCTTTGCCGCAATCCTTCCTTCAGCATGTGAGCCCGATGAGAATTTATGACCTGAAGCGCCACAGATATCGCCCATCATGAAGAGACCATTAACAGTTGACATCCTGTTATATCCCCAGTTGTACTCTGCAGGTGCGCCAATATCATCAGGACCGCTGCACCAGAAACCTGCGCATCCGGCGTGTGAGCCTAAGAGATAAGGCTCTGTAGGCATAATTTCAGATGGCGACTTGTCAGGCTCGACGTCATTGCCTGCCCATACACCTGCCTGTCCGATAGCCATATCGAGAAAGTCTTCCCATGCCTCTGCCTCAAGATGCTTGATCTGCTTTGCATCCATTGTCTTTGCAAGCTCTGCCATTGCATGATGTGTGTTCATGAGGATAGGGCCTTTACCTGCCTTCATGTCCATCATCATCATGTGATTTCTGATAGCAGTTCCCATCTTCTCTGCATAAGGGCTGTAAAGCTTTTTCGTATATTCAAAGTTCTCACCTACGCAATAGTCCTCTCCGTATGCATTTGTTGCTTTTGCCTTAAAGAAAAGGAACCATGCGCCAACAGGGCCATAGCCATCCTTGAACCTTGCAGGAACGAACCTGTTTTCCATCATGGTAAGCTCAGCGCCAACCTGTATGCCAAGTGCATATCCTGAGCCTGAGTTCCATACTGGATACCAGGCCCTGCCCTGACCTTCCTGTGTTGACCTTGGCCTGAATACGTTAACAGCGCCGCCGGTGCCAGAAAGAATGGTATTAGCCTTAAAGATGTATATTTTATTTTCTCTTACGCTGAATCCTACTGCTCCTGCAATCCTGTTTGGAACCTTTTCATCGAGAAGGAGTTTCACTACAAAAACTCTTTCAAAATGGTTCTCAGCAACACCGGTTGCATCCCTGTTTGTCTTCAAAGCTACCTTTGCAGCCTCTGCAACAATAACTTTATAGGATTCACCATTTATCATTATCTGCCACTTACCTGAACGTACAGGTTTTCCACCCTCTGAAAGTTTCGGAGCCTCCTGGGCGCCGTCCATTGTGTGTCCGTCAGCAGCCTTTTTCCAGATAGGCAGTCCCCACTCTTCAAAAAGCTCAACAGAGTCATCAACATGCCTGCCGAGGTCATAAACAAGGTCTTCCCTTGTTATGCCCATCAGGTCGCCTCTGACCATCTTTACATAATCTGCAGGGTCATTCTCACCCATATATGTGTTGATAGCAGAAAGACCCATTGCAACTGCGCCGCTTCTGTCAGTGGCTGCTTTGTCAACCATTGTGATTCTCATCTTCTGGGGGTTGCCCCATCTTGCTGCTTCAAATGCTGCTCCGCAGGCTGACATTCCGCCGCCGAGAATGAGAATATCTGTCTCATGCACTACAATTTCAGGCTTTTTACAATACGAAAACGTGCAACTTTCTTTTTCCATTATCACCCCTCCTTATTTCTTAGGGGTAGGCATTGTTTTGCCCGCACCCTGATGTGTAAAGAAGCCCGGCTTCTTAATGTTCGCAATATTTGCCTCTGGTTTTCCCTTGAATGGATCTACCGAACCTTCCGGAGTTGTCCTTATCGGGAACTTAAACCTTTTGAGTTTCCCATTTCTGAATTTTATTGTCCACATAATGGAGTCTGTACCTCTCAACGGGATAACACTGCCACCCAATGGAACAAAGTCAGCATAGGCTCTTACTTCAATGGCCTGCTGAGGACAAATCTTTACACAGTTGTAGCATTCCCAGCACTGTTCCGGTTCCTGATTATATGCCTTCATGAGGTCCCTGTTCAGGGTCATGAGGTCATTGGGGCAGATATACTGGCATGCAGTCTTGTCCTGCGCCTTGCAACCGTCACATTTCTCAGTTATAACAAAACTTGGCATCTTCTAACCTCCTTGGAGATATTGTTTTAATAATCGGCCTTAATACTTAAAGCCGTAACCTTTAACTTTTTAAATCTTCACCCCCTCTCAAATTCAGTTATTAGTGTCAGTGTTCAGTGCCAGTCTCTTACAGTTTCAGTTTATAGTGTCTGTGTCAATGACAAATCTTACTGACACTAACACTCTTCACTGACACTGTATTTCTATGCGCCTTCAGAATATTTATGAACTTTAATTTCGACAATTTA
>CAKKPR010000016.1 GCA_919901705.1 Thermodesulfovibrionales bacterium
CTTATAATCGTACCTTTCTTTTCCTTGCTGAGAGGCATTAAATCACCACCTTCCTGTATTTAGGTAAGTAACAGATTAACATATCGCCTTTATTTCTGTAAACCCCGATAGAAATCCCAAATCCCGATATAGAGAATTGTCATTGCGAGCATAGCGAAGCAATCTCGCCTTCGAAGCTCTCAGATTGCCACGAACCCTTCGGGTTCTCGCAATGACAGACAGGTCAAAGCTGTGCAAAGTCTATCTCTGTTTTAGCGACAATTGATAAAAACACTTGACACATTATCTTTAAAATTTTATGCTTTCACAGTATGGGATGTTTATTATTTGTCATTGCAAGTCCCGATTTATCGGGGCGAAGCAATCTCAAAAACTGGATTCCTCGCCGCCACCGGCAGCTCGGAATGACAGCGTGAGGGGATAATGAAAAAACCATGGGCAGGAAGATTTGCAGGGAAAACATCAAAGATAGCGGAGGCTTTCACAGAATCTATCTCCTTTGACAAAAGGCTCTGGAGATATGACATCGAAGGAAGCATTGCACATGCCAGGATGCTCGGCAAGCAGGGCATCATCCCGCATAAGGATTCCGCAAAGATAATCAGCGGGCTTAAATCAATAGCAAAAGAGATAGAGGCCGGGAAATTTAAATTCAGCGAAGAACTTGAGGATATTCACATGAACATAGAGGCGGTCCTCGTAAAAAAAATAGGTGCTGCAGGCAAGAAACTTCATACAGCCCGTTCAAGAAATGACCAGGTAGCGCTTGATCTGAGACTTTACCTGAGAGATGAGACTAAAGGGATAATATCCCTTATTAAAAATTTTCAAAAGACCATTCTCAGTATGGCAGAAAAATACGGCAGCATTATCATGCCCGGATATACACATCTGCAGAGGGCTCAGCCGGTGCTCTTGTCACATCACCTCCTTGCATACATCGAGATGCTTCAAAGAGATAGAAACCGTTTTGAAGATGCATTAAAAAGAATCAATATGCTTCCACTCGGCTCGTGTGCCCTGAGCGGGACAACGCTTCCGATTGACAGGGTTTATGTCGCTAAACTGCTCGGGTTTGAAGGCATCTCTGAAAACAGCATGGATGCAGTATCTGACAGAGACTTTGCAATAGAGTTTTTAGCAGATTCGAGCATATTAATAATGCACCTGTCACGATTAGCAGAGGAACTCATACTATGGTCAACAGAAGAGTTCTCTTTTATTGAGCTGCCTGATGCATTCACAACAGGCTCGAGCATAATGCCCCAGAAAAAGAATCCTGACATTGCAGAACTTATAAGAGGGAAAACCGGAAGGGTTTATGGGAACCTGTTATCTCTCCTGACAATAATGAAAGGCCTGCCTCTGTCATATAACAGGGATATGCAGGAGGACAAGATACCTGTCTTCGATACAACAGATACGGTTAAGGCATGTCTCACTGTTCTCGCGCAGATGTTTCCTGAGATAAAATTTAACAAGGGAAAAATGTATGGAGCTGCGGAAAAGGCATATTCCACAGCAACAGATATAGCTGAATACCTGGTAAAAAAAAGAATCCCTTTCAGAGAGGCGCATGAGATAACAGGGAAGATAGTTCTTTACTGCATCAAAAATAAAAAAGAGCTTAAAGGGCTTTCCATCAATGAGTTCAAAAAATTCTCTTCAGCTATTGCAAAAGACATTTACTCCCGCATCAGGGCCGAGGATTCCATAAAGGCAAAGACATCAAGAGGCGGCACAGCCCCCTCAGAAGTAAAAAAGCAAATAAAGAGACTGAAGCAAGTAATAAAATGAGGTTATCGGCTATCAGCTTTCAGCTTTCAGCTATCAGCTTCATTGCTCTCTGTTCTTTGCTCTTTGCCTGCGGCAAAAAAGAACCTCCTACACTTAAGGCATATGAAAAACCCGATGCGCCATCAGGCCTTAAGGCAATCCACAGAGAGAACAATATTATCCTGTCCTGGTCATACAATAAAAGAGAAAACCTCAAAGGATTTCATGTTTTAAGGGCAGCCGGAACCGGCTCGCAACAAGAGGATGCTGAATTTAAAAAAATCACACTTGTTGAAAAAGATGCAAACTCATATACTGATGCTGATTTCAAAACAGATACTGAGTATAAATATAAAATAGTTGCCCGGAGCCTGAAAAATGTGCTCAGCAATGACTCAAATGTCATTACAGTAAGACCTCTGCCTGTACCGCCAGCGCCTGAAAATGTCTCGTTCCTCGCCGGTAATGATGCCCTGTCCATATCATGGGGAAGTGCGGGAGAAAACATTTTTTATAATATTTATAAAAGTCCCGATAAAGGGAAATATGGCATTAATCCTATAAACGCTGAGCCGATAAAAACAATGTTGTACTCTGATACTTTTGAACTGACCAAACCCATTTATTACACAATACGGAGTTTACTTAATAATGAATACCGGAATGAAGGCCCTGCATCAGATGAAATAGAAGTTAACCCTGCGGACTTTGTACCCTTAAGGCCGGAGGGGCTTCAGGCAATCTTTGCAGGTGATAAGGTCGTTATATCATGGAAGGAAAGTCCGGAGACCTGGGTAAAAAAATACAGGGTTTACCGGAAAACAAATGAGAAAGAAGGATTTAAACTAGCAGGAGAACCCGTGACCCCTGCATTCACCGACAGAGAAAAAACAGGCACAAAACATGTCTATAAAATAACTGCCGTCGGGCCGTCAAAAGAAAGCGAATTTTCCGGGGCAGTTGCAGTTGATTTTTAGTTCATCTCATAGATAAGTGTGCTAAAATAACATTGATGACAAGAGATGAAATCATAGATTATTGGCTAACTTCCGCAAAAAAAGATTATAAGGCAATGGGCGTTCTTTTCAGAAATGGCCACTACATTTGGGCATTGTTCCTTGGACATCTTGTTATAGAAAAAACTCTAAAAGCAGCTTATGTAAAACACATCAGCGCAAACATTCCCTACACCCATGACCTCGTAAAGATTGCTGAAAAAGCTAAGCTGGAACTGACCGAGCTTCAGAAGAATCTTCTTGATGAAATTACGACCTTTAACATAAAGGCTCGTTATCCCGATTTTAAAGGAAGATTTTATAAGAAGGCAACAAGGAAATTTACCGAGAGATACATCGTTAAAATAAAGGAATTGAGAAAATGGCTTATACAAAAAATCAAAACATAATCTACAAAAAAATAAAGGCATACATCAAAGTCTTAGAGGAAAACGGTTTTGATATATGGAGACTGTATCTCTTCGGTTCCTATGCAAAACATCGCTTCAACAAAGAAAGCGATATTGACCTCGCAATCTTTCTGAACAGGAACGACATTGACGGGTTTGAAGAAGATGCGCAGTTCATGCGCCTGCGCAGAAAAGTAGACATGAGAATCGAGCCTCATTCTTTCGCTAAGACAGATTTTGACAAAACGAACCCTTTCATTAGAGAGATTGTCGCAATGGGTAAAAGAATCATATAAGGAAAACTAAGGGCGTC
>CAKKPR010000017.1 GCA_919901705.1 Thermodesulfovibrionales bacterium
CTGCCTGCACTCCGCAGAAAGACAAAATCTACCGCAAAAGCAGGATTCTCATGGACACCTTGATAACAATAAGCGCTGTCTCAGATTCAGACAATAAGGCAGAGACAGCCATTGATAAGGCATTCGCGGAGATAGAAAAAATTGACAATCTCGTAAACTTTTTTTCTGATAAAAGCGAAATTTCGGGGATAAACAAAAATGCAGGTAAAAAGGCTGCGGCAATCTCATATGAAACCTTTGAAGTTCTCGAAAAAGCAATCTATGCATCTGAAAAAACCAACGGGGCATTTGATGTCACCATAGGGCCTGAAATAGCATTATGGGATTTTCACAATAAGGTAAAACCTGAAGACAGGGCAATAAAGCAAAAGCTTCAGCTCGTGAATTATAAAGCCTTAACCCTTTATAAAAATCCCCCATCTGCATACCTCAAAAAAAAGGGGATGCTAATTGACCCCGGAGGAGTGGCTAAGGGATACGCAGCTGACAGGGCAGTTGACGTGATGAAAAAAAACGGGATAAAATCAGGGCTTGTTGCTATTGCAGGAGACATAAAGGCCTTTGGCCTTAAACCTGATAGAAAACCATGGAAAATCGGCATAAGGAACCCACGGCAAAAAAACAAAGACGACGAGATAATGGCTACCGTAGATCTATCTGACATGGCAATATCTACCTCAGGCGACTATGAGCGTTATTTTATTGTTGAAGGCAGGAGATACCACCACATCCTCAATCCAAAGACAGGCTATCCCGCTGGTGGATGCCGGAGCGTTAGTGTGATAGCAAGAGAAGGCGCTGTAGCAGACCCGTTCTCAACAGGCATATTCATACTCGGCCCTGAGAAAGGCCTTAAGCTTCTTGAAGAGATGGGGATAGATGGAATAATTGTGGACAAAGATGGCAAAATACATACAACATCAGGATTAAGGGGAAAAGTTGAGTTTAAAGGAAATGACAGAGGGAACAACAGTCGCAGATAAACTCCTGCTTATAGCGCTCGTAATCATATCTGCTTCCGGATTCATATTCATTAAAAAGGCCTTCCCTCAGGGGACCGATGTCTTAATAGAGGTCAACGGGAAACAGGAATATAAATTGCCGTTGAATAGCGATACAACTGTCTCAGTGAAAGGCCCGACAGGAGAAACAGTAGTACAGATAAAAGACAAAAGAGTCTGCATAAAAGAATCCTCCTGTCCGAACAAGATATGCATTCATAGCGGATGGATTGACAGAGGGGCGATCATATGCCTCCCGAATAAGGTCATGGTAAGCATCGGCAGCACTGTCGGAATCGACTCGCAACGAGAAGATAAACAGAACAAAACTATAGATGCAATCACAGGATAAATACCGCATAGCGCTGCTCTCTGCATACGCAATTGCAATCCACAGCTTTGAAAGCATGCTCCCTACGCCAATACCGTGGCTCAGGCTGGGGGTTGCAAATATAATCACACTTGCAACGCTCGTCCTTTATGGTTTCAGGGCAGCGATGATGGTAACGCTGATACGCGTGATACTTTCATCAATATTCATAGGCACTTTTCTCGGCCCAGGTTTTATCATGAGTTTCGGCGGCGGCGTAACAAGCACCTTTGCAATGGGGATTGCATTTTCCATATTCCCGCGCCTTTTTGGGCCTGTTGGACTCAGCCTTATAGGCGCATTGTTTCATAATATAGCCCAGCTTTTTCTTGCATATATCCTGTTCGTTCAGAAAATAGAGCCGATATTGATAGTGAGTCCTGTACTAATCCTGCTGGGTACGATTACCGGAATTGTGAATGGTGT
>CAKKPR010000018.1 GCA_919901705.1 Thermodesulfovibrionales bacterium
TTGTCATCATCTCTCTGGAAAAGCGCTCCGCCGCATTTGTCACATACTCCATCTTTCTTTGGTGCGGAAAAATAAACGTTGTACATCTGCTGGCAACCCTTGCATGTCCTTCTGCCGGTAAGCCTTTTCATAAGGTCGTCCTTTGGAACATCAACGCTTAATGCCGAATCTATGGGCATGCCTAAATTCTTCAGAATACCGTCAAGTGATTGAGCCTGGGCAGTATTGCGAGGGAATCCGTCCAGTATAAATCCCTTCGTGCAGTCAGACTGTTTCAATCTGTCCTCTATCAGGCCAAGAACAATCTTGTCAGACACAAGTCCGCCCGAATCCATAATGACTTTTGCCTCTTTTCCAAGCGGAGTCCCGTCAGCAACATTCTTTCTTAAGATATCGCCTGTTGAAATCTGCGGTATTCCGTACTTGTCAATAAGCTTCTTTGCCTGAGTACCTTTACCAGCACCTGGTGCGCCGAGCAACACTAATCTCATAATTTACCCCCTGTTGAATTGTCTGTTCTCACTATATTGAAAGCGGTATAAACAGAAATAAATACCACAAAATCAATAACTTGTAATTGTAAAGCAGGACTATTTATAAGTCTAAACAGTCTCCACAAGCGTTACATACTATTCCAAATATATAGTTTTTTCAAGAAAAAAATTAAAATTGTAATATTAATTTTTCTTATAATTGCCGGAACCCTGTAATAAGCCTTTGATTTAAGCGAAATTATAGATTTTTGGGTAGAAGTTGTAATGAAGGCAAAGGATAATATCTTCGCTCATTCTCGGTTGCCTTTGGCGCCCTCCGAGGTTTTGCCCGCCTCTATATTTTGATAATTGCTGTATGAATTGCAGGCAAAAAAACCGCTCAAATAATATCCCCTGCCTTCAACATTTTATATGGCATATTACTTTCTGCCCTTGAGATATTCGTGCAGTTTCTTTAGTGCTGCCCCCCTGTGACTGAGGCTGTCCTTCTCCGCATCAGCCATCTCGGCAAATGTCTTTTTGCAGCCGGCAGGATAAAATACAGGGTCATAGCCAAAACCATTTGACCCTTTTGGCCCTTTGCCAATACTGCCTTCGGAATAGCCCATAAATGTCTCTGCCATCCCATCAGGGAATGCAAGGGCAATGCAGCAGGCAAAACGAGCGCCTCTTATTCCGTCTGGAACTAAACGCATTTCATTCAGAAGTTTTTCAAGATTTTTCCTGTCATCGGTGTTTTCGCCTGCATAGCGGGCAGATAAAACTCCCGGCTCTCCGTTTAATGCGTAAACCTCAAGACCGGAATCATCAGCCAATGCCGGCATCTTTGTATAATCTGATACTGCCTTTGCTTTTTTAGCTGCATTATCTTCAAATGTCTTCCCGTCTTCTTCAACCTCAGGGCATTCAGGAAAGTCATCGAGGGTATAAAGAGAAATCGGCATCCCAGCCACAATCCTCTTTATCTCTTCAACCTTTTTCTTGTTTCTCGTTGCAAGAACAATATTCATGGGTTTGAAGGAAGATTATTCAATTGGCAAGGGGCAGCGGCGTATTCTTACTTTATCTACCACTGTTATTGAATTAGAAATCTTCTCAGCTTTTATATTATCGAGAACTCTTTTAAGAAGGCTGAGCATTTCCTGCTCATTATAATTTCCGCCCCTGAAAAGTATTATTCCAGGGTCTTTTGCATGACTTAGGGCAAGCAGTTGGGGAAAATCAAGGTCTGCTGTGATAATAACTCTGCCTTGTTTTCTGGCTACTTTTAGAATTTCTTTATCTTTTGTCTTGAATAAACCGATATCCGAGGCGTGAACTGCATCGTGTCCTTTTTCATTAAGCCATATTGCAAGTTGGGGAGAGGCAGGCATATCTACGAGAAACTTCATGCAAATTCCATAACCTCCTCATCCGCAAGACATGCTGCAAATGCCAGAGCCTCGGCAATGTCCTGCGGTTCAAGATACGGATATGCCTTTATTATAGAATCCTTTGTTTCTCCGGAAGAAAGAAGTCCGAGGATTCTGGAAACAGGAAATCTCAAACCCCTAATACATGGCTTGCCGGAACAGACTTCAGGGTCAACTGTTATTCTGTTAAATTTCATAGTCACCTCCTGCCATAATTGTAACACAAAAACTATCTATAGTTTGACCATTCACTTCATTGTTCTTTACACCGCCTCCCCTCTCCTTGCCAGGGAGGGATGGGGGCGTTATTAAAATTATTTCTGGATTCCGGCCTACGACTGCGGGAATGACAGCAAAGAAAAGCGGATGTTTTGGTTTTAATGGGCGCCGGTTCCTATTTATCATCCATTTATCTATTCTTGATTTTCTCTATCTCTTTTCTCGCAAGCTCAGCTTCTTTTGATTTGGGATATTTCTGCTCTACTTGTTCGAGGATAGCTTTAGCGGCTTTTTTATCTCCCATCTTAAAAAATGCGTACCCTTGCTTAAAAAGAGCCGCAGGGAGTTTTTCACTGTCAGGATAATTCCTTAACAACGCTTCAAATTCGACAATTGCGCCTGCATAGTCTTCTTCGGCATAATATGTTTCAGCTATCCAGAACTGGGCGTCGTCAGCAAGACTATCCTTTGGAAATTCCCTTAGAAATAACTCAAACTTCTCTCTTGCCTCTTTGTATCTTTTTTCTTTAAAGGCATTATATGCGGTTAAATACGCTTGAGATTGCTTCGTTTCACTCGCAATGACAGGCTTTTGTTCTGAGGCCTCTTTTGTCTCAGCAGGTTTTATGGTTGTTACCGATTCAGGTGTTGCAACCTGTTCGCCCAGCAGTCTTTTCACAAGCCTTTTGCTTGATTTTATCAAATCATCAATCTCACATTTGCACTCATCCTCTGACTGGTCTTCTATCTTTCCTGTCTCAACATTGACAAGCTGAAGTGAAAAATAATAAGTCTTGCCCACCATGCTCACTGAGCCTGTGATAATCTTCCCGACTCCAAGCAATTGCCCGACCTCAACTATGCATTGCCCTGAAACACAGCCAGACAATTGAAACTTCTGTTCCCCGAGTATCTTGTCCATATTGCCACGGTCTATCACCTCATACTTGCCTGACTTGACAATCTCCCTTCTGATGCTTTCTGTAAGCGGCCGGATAACATCCTTGTCCACCTTCCCTGTTGTCTCAAGGTCAAAAACTGCAATGTAGCTGTCAATGCGCTTTATCTTTTTGGGAGTTTCTTCAGCAGGTTTTGGCTCTTCAGGTTTTACATCTGATGGTTTTGTATCCGCAGGCTTCATCTCAACACTCACCGGAGATTCTTTTGTCGCTTTTGGTTTTGGTGGAGCAGCAGAAAAAGAAACAGCCGAATACATAAGGACAAAACAGATGGATAGAATAATGGTTTTCATGATAAGAAGGTTAAACGGTATATTGTTTTTTTGTCAATAAGGACGATATTCATGGGTTTGACGGGAGGTTATAACATTTACCCCGTTAGAAGGACAAAAGTCTTCTAACGGAGTTGACAATTCAAGCAATTCTTGTCCTAAATAACTTATTCAGCTTCTTTCCAGATGGTTTTAATCTTATATTTTGCAATCAGAGGGTCTAAAGTTAAAACCAGCAAATCTTCCAGTTGAGATTGAGCAATAATCATGCGGTCAAAAGGATCTCTGTGAAGACGAGGAAGATTAAAAACATGAAGGGCATGACTTACCTGTATAGGCAATGTCTGAACTGCATTTAAAGCCAGTTGTTCGGATATGAAAATATCCGGCCTGGATGGCAATTTTATCCTGCCGATCTGGGCTTTTATCGCTATCTCCCAGCAACTTGCAGCGCTGAAAAATAATTCATTATCGCCGTCACTTATTATGCTGCGCACATAAGAGGGCAATTTTGGGTCATCCATAATCCACCAGATAAATGTATGGGTATCCAGTAAAGCCCTCATTTTTCAAACTCATCCAATATTTTTTCAGGCAGAGGTTTCAAAAAATCAGCTTTTAAACCAATATGACCTTTTGCGCTTCCTGATATGCGTTTTTTGATTTTCTTAACTATTGGAAGCATGCGAGCTACAGGTTTCCCTGCCTTTGCTATGATGATTTCCTCTCCGCTTCCAACACGGTTTAAAAGCTTTGAAAAGTGGGTCTTTGCCTCATGCACATTTACGGTTGTCATTTAACACCTCCAGTTATATGGTAGACTAAGTTGTGGACTAAGTCAAGAATCAATTTGGTCCCCTTCTTACCGGGGAGGGATGGGGGCGTTATTAAAATTATTTCTGGATACCGGCCTACGACTGCGGGAATGACAGGAAAGAAAAGCTGATGTTTTGGTTTTAATGGGCGCGGTCCCTATTTATACTTAGATATATCCCATTAGCAGAACACGAATTTTACTTTTCAGAGTATAATAGAAACGCTGTAATCACTTAATCAGGAAGGTTGTCCTATGAAAAAAACTCGCGTAGTATGCGCAGGGACATTTGATCATCTTCATTTGGGCCATGCCAACTTCTTAAAGCAGGCAAAGGCACTGGGGAATGAGCTTGTCGTTATTGTTGCGCGGGATGAGAATGTTAAGCGCATAAAAAACATATTGCCGGAGCATAATGAAGCAGAGCGCAAGGAAAATGTCGAAAAAACGAGTATCCCTGACAAAGTTATTTTAGGATACACTGATAAGGATATCTTCTTGATATTAGACGAGCTTAAGCCTGATATCATAGCGCTTGGCTATGACCAGCGGGTTTCCGAAGAAGCAATTCAAAAAAGACTGCCAAACTGCAAGGTCGTCCGCCTCAAGCCATACAAGCCCGATAAGTACAAGTCGTCGTATTACAGAAAAAAAACGAAGTAGAACTACGCTCAAAAATGAAGAAATTAAATGACTGGACATGGTGTCCGAGCGGTTTTATTTTGCCGATAGTCTGACAACCCCCTGAGTCCCCCTTTGTTAAGGGGGATTAAGGGGGTTATGAGGCAAAATTCCTCGGAGCGGAGCGAGAATGAGCGAGGATACTATGCCCAGTCTCATAGAAAGCGAAAAGTATCACATTTTATTACAAACAAAAAGGGCTCGCCAAGGCGAGCCCTCCGGTAAATCTTTATTTCTTCCGATTAGAAGAACATTTTCTGGTTAATCAGAATACCAAGCGCTACGAGCAGGGCATAGATAGCCAGGGACTCTATCATGGCCAGACCGATGATGAGAAGGAGCTGAATCTTACCGGCTGCGCCGGGGTTCCTTGCTGCGCCCTCGCAGGCCTTGCTCAAACCTAAACCCTGACCAATACCTGTGCCAAAAGCAGCTATACCGATTGCCAGTGCAGCAGCCAGAGCAGCCATTGACTTGGTAGAAGAATCACTTGATGATGCAGCAGCAGGCGCAGCTTCTTTAGCTGCTTCTTCTGCCATTGCAAACGGAACAAGCAAACAAATAAGAGCAAGCGTAATTAATACTACCGAGATGATTTTTTTCATCACTTTTCCTCCTTTCCTTAAATCTTTTATTTAATGTCCTTCTTCTACAGCGCCGGCAAGATATAAAGTGGTCAGAAGGACAAAGACAAATGCCTGTATTAAACTAACAAGGGTACCCAATGCTAATATGAGTATCGGAATAAACGCAGGAGCAAGACCTGCAAGCACAGCGAGTATTATATGTTTTGCCTGCATATTCCCGAAAAGCCTGACTGACAGAGTAATCGGCCTCACAAGGTGTCCTATCCCTTCGATGATAAACATCAGCAGCATCAGAGGCAGCGCAAATATGGAACGCACAGGCCCGAGAAAATGATATAGATATTTGAACCCATGCACCCTGACCCCATAAAAATGTGTTGCCAGAAATACAGGGATTGCCATTGCCGCATTATTATTAATGTTGGCTGTTGCAGATGCAAACCCGGGGACAAGACCCATGAAATTGCAAACAAGTATGTACAAAAATAAGGTCCCGACAAGAGGGAAAAGTGGCCTGGACCAGTGATGTCCGACATTATCCTCCACCAATTTAAATAACGATTCTACAATTACTTCAACAGAATTCTGGATGCCGGTCGGCACCATGCGCATTGAACCTCTGACGATAACTGCAATGGTTATAAGCATAATAGATGAAAGGAAAGCATAAGAAACATAGTGCGGCACTTCGTATGGTATTATTTTATTCGGGCCAACAATAGCATCCATTAAAAGTACTTCGGGTCCCATAAATAATCTCCTCCTTGCGCGTAGACTAAGGGAAAAATCGTTGCTATGTTAATTAAAACTTGAATCTAAAGTCAAGGATTTAGGCAGGATTGGGTCATATAAAAAATTTATGGGACTATAATGACACTTCCAAAAAAACTTAAAGAATTAGGACATTATGACAATTATCCTTTTTATGCCTGCATAATCCTTTATGACGGAGATATTTTTGAAATGATTAGAGCGGGCAATACCAGAGACATCTTCAGCCTGCCCTTCCCCTATCTCGATGAATATAACCCCTCCGGGCATCAGATACCTGCGGGCATCTGAAAATATCTCCCTGTAGTATCTAAGTCCGTCCTCTCCGCCGTCGAGTGCATTTTTCGGCTCCCAGTTTTTAATCTCAGGCTGGAGATTTGCAATGTCATTGCTTTTTATATAAGGAGGATTAGAAACAATAACGTCAAATTTAAGAGGCATCCCTGATATTAATTGCTTTAGCGGCTCATATAGCGAGCCTTTCAGAAAAACCGCATTGCCTATACCGTTAAGCTCCGCGTTTTCCTTTGCATATCTTATAGCTGTTGCTGAAATATCAGTCCCGTACACCTTCGCGTCAGGAAAATGCTTTGCCAGCGCCAACGCCAGGCACCCGCTTCCGGTGCAGAGGTCAAGGATATTCACCCCTCCTTTAGTCCCCCCCTTGCCAAGGGGGGGATGGGGGGGTAATTGCTCTCTGCTCTCTGCTGCTTTAACGACTTCTTCAACCAATAGTTCTGTCTCTGGCCTCGGGATAAGGACACCTTCACCAACCTTTATTTTTAACCCATAAAATTCCACATAACCGAGAATATACTGAAGGGGCTCCCTCTTACCCCTGCGCTCAAGAATCTTTTCTATTTCTCTTTCATTTTCTTTAGACAAAAGCGGATTGTCTCTGTAAAGAATTGTCTTGTCACTGCCAAGGCAGTGGCGGAGGATAATCTCGGACTCTATATGCGCATCATCAATGCCGCATTTATGGAGAAAGGCTGTTATCTCTTTTATTTTATCGAGGGCGGTCATGGTATCTATTACTATATCATTATAAAATGTGGGATTGCCTGTGGCGTAGCTCCACGGAGGCAATAAATTCATTGTACGGTTAGGTGGCAAGCAGAGTTTCGGCAGACCTTACTTCTATCTCCCGGCTGAGCCTGAAATTTTCTTTGCCAAAGTATACAACAATTCCTTTGTCTAATTTAAGTTGCTCCATCGCCTTCTGAAAATTTCTTATATCTGACAGTTCAATTGACGTCGCTGTCTTAATTTCATAAGCAGTAAGCCGACGGCCATCCTGTACAAGCAGGTCAATCTCATCCCCCTGAGCCGTTCTGTAGAAATAGAAAGCCGGCGGATTCTGCGCTTTGAGAGAATATTTGCAAATTAACTGTTCAATAATAAAACCCTCAAAACTAAACCCTCTATAATGCGATGTCCTCAGATTCTCAAGGTTGGGGATGTCCAGCATAAAATGAAGCAACCCTGTGTCCCTGAAATAAAACTTGAGGCTTTTTATTAGACGCTTTCCAACATTCTTATGATAGGGAATAAGCCTTCGCACAAGGAAATAGTTCTCC
This sequence comes from Thermodesulfovibrionales bacterium, assembly GCA_919901705.1. GTDB lineage: Bacteria > Nitrospirota > Thermodesulfovibrionia > Thermodesulfovibrionales > UBA1546 > SCSY01. The sequence continues at coordinate 7,790 of CAKKPR010000018.1, forward strand.
ATAAGCTCAACATAGTGACTTACTGTGTGGTAGCTTATCCCAAAAGCAGAAGCAATGTGAGAAGCATTCCAAAGCCTCCCGTGACTGTGCGCCAGCATAGCCAGCAACTGCATCTGCTTCTGAGGTGTGAGGTTTGTCTTTAATGTTCTAAAAACATCCCTTTCTACAAATGTTTTTATGTACTGTTCCAGCCATGAAGAATGATCTTTGTATGCCCATTGAAGCGGCTCCGGATAACCGCCTTTAAGCCAGAATTCCTCAAGTTCAATTTTATAGGACGATTTTGCCTCTTGAAAATTAAAAGGGGCAAGCTCGATAAACCCTATCCTTCCTGAGAGCGATTCGGAAATGCTTTTTACAAGGAGCGGATTGACAGAACCCAGCAGGACAATACGTCCCTTCTTTTGTCGTGCCCTATCTATATGGCTTCTTAAGGCAGGGAAAAGTTCAGGAAGCGTCTGCGCCTCGTCAATAATGCATTTTTCGCCATATTGGTTGAGGAAGAACTCCCTGTCTGATGATATCCTTCCGAAATCTGAGGGTTTTTCAAGATCAAAATACCTCCAGTCAGGCAATTCCATTTGTGCAAATGTAGTTTTGCCGGCCTGACGCGGCCCTATAACAGCAACAACAGGAAACAGTTTAAGGTATTTCTGTAATTTGCCTGACAGCTCACGTCTAACAAACCTCATGCTTGTATTATAGAAATTGCATTTCTATTTTGCAAGAATATTTTTATTGCC
>CAKKPR010000019.1:0-3310 GCA_919901705.1 Thermodesulfovibrionales bacterium
TATGATTTAAAAACAGCCAAGGTGATGTTTGATGGCAGGCGATACCTTTATGTGGGCTTCATGTGCCACCAGGTAATTGAGAAGGCATTAAAAGGATTATATGTTAAGCAGCATAATAAAATTCCTCCATACACGCATAATCTCTTAACTCTTTGTGCGGGTATAGAGATTGATCTGACCGAAGAGCAGCAAGGTTTTTTTGCTGAATTAAATCCCCTTAACATAGAGGCCCGGTATCCGGAAATGAAAGAAAAATTGGGTAAAGACATAAATAAAAAGAAAGCACATATTTTATTAGAAAAGACAAGGAGTGTATATAAATGGCTCAAATCAAAGAAAAAGTAAAAAAAATCCTGAGAGCCTATCTTATGAGAGTTCAGCAAGAAATCCCTGTTGATTTTGCCGTACTATATGGCTCACAGGCAAAAGGGTATGCCAAGCCTGACAGCGATATTGATATTGCAGTTTTTTCTAATAAATTTAAAAACACATCACACTATACAGCACAAGTGATGCTCCAGAAATATTTGTGGGGGATAAAAGCTGACATCCAGCCAACAGGCTATCCGGCAGAAGAATTTAATTCGGATGATAAGTTAGATTTTGTCGGAGGGGTTATCAGAAAAGAAGGGATTGTTGTTTGCAGAAGAAATAAGATACTGATATAGAGGGCACCATTGAAAGGTCACGGCTGTGTGTGAAGGGTAAGAGGATTGAGTGGAAAATGCGGGAAGCGTCCTCAGCCTCATTTCGGTTGATGGAAATGTTAGGTCTCGCAGTAACTATAGTTTTCCAACCAGGTTTTGGAGAAATGCTATGACTTCGTCTTTTTCTCTTTGGCCTTTGAAATTTAGAATATTGTAGTATTCCCCGCCTTTATTGCCGGCATCCAGTTCTATCTCTAAGCGCTCAGGTATTCCTGGTTCGAATCGAGTTACAAGAACTTTGGGTTTGTTTGATTTTGTTACAACAATGCTAAATTCTATTCCATCCATATTCACCATAAACCCAAGGTAGCCATTGGCTTCTGGAATATGGCCTGGAATCGTGCAATCTGAAGTTTTGAATTCAAGTTCGTCGAATTTTTTGCGCAGAGATGCAACAAACTCATAAGTTCCAGACTTGGATAACCCCTCATGTTTTAATGCTGAAAACATTCCAGTATATCTTCCGCTTTCTGTGGCAGGTGGTGAGTATATCCATTTTGGCGGGTTGAGGCTTATTACTTCATTAATGACTCTATCAACTTGCTCATAGATACTTTCTTGCACATCTATCCTGATAAACCGGCAGCCTAATTTCTGTACTATGTAATCTTCTCGCCTTTTGTCTTCATCAACATTGTTTTTATGGTGTTTTTCGTCAATTTCTATGGCGAGCTTCAGGTCTGGCATGTAAGCATCGATTAGGTAGGTTCCTACAGAGTATTGAGATTCAATTAGAACATCTCTAAGAGCATAGTGTAGCGCATACATCACCATACTTTCCCAGTGCTTGTGACTTGTTTTAGTGTTTTCTTTTATATATATCTCGTTATTTGTAGGCATAGCTATCTTCGGGGTTGTACCTAACATTTTTTTTATACTGTTGCATCATTTTCATAGGGAATTATAATACAGTAAGAACATAAAAATCATTTTTTTAATCTAATCTCCTTCGCCTTTATAATTATTGTATAAACCTTTTTTGCGCCATAGTTTAATTAGCAGAGCCTCAAGCGCAGCAGAGGCATCATATTCAATGTCTTCTAAGAACTTAAACTTATAGTTTTTTAAAATGTGCTCATACATTTTTTATACGGTACTTTCTTTTCTTTATTTAAATACTTTCGAAAGGGGCTGCTCGAAATATCGTCTCTTTTACTCAAATGACCACTCATAAATCTTCTGCGAATATCAATATATTTTCCTACGTAAACAGGTTTATCCGTTTTTCCGTCAAAAATAATATAAACTCCGCACTTTTTTGTTCCTGGTAATTCATTCGTGTATTTTTTTAGTCTCATTTTCTTCTGACTTTCGTGGCAGTGCTGCGTAACATATTCCTTATACAATTCTTCTGCTATTTTTATAAATCGGCTCTTAAGCAAATCTTTTTGCATAAAACCTTCTTTTAAATTGGAATTGTGTATATTGCATTTAATAGTTCTCCAATGACTCCGAAAGCTCCTTCTTTATCTGCTCCCTGAACCACTTCGGCTCAACAACCGCGACATTAGGAATCCATGAATATATCCACCTCTTAATCTCATCCACACCGGCAACCGTGAATGAGAGTTCTACCTCTCCTGAAGGAAGGATTTTTCTTTTTTCAGTAGGATGCCATTTGTCTTTTCTTGTAATGTAGTCAGCCAGTTTTGACAATTAACATATCTGCTCACTCAAAACTCCTCATAAATCTCCCTGAAATTGATGCCGGTGATGTTTTCCTATAATCTACTTGGCAGCAGTTTAAAACGCCTGTTCTTTTTTATCCTGTAAACCTTAAAATCCTTATCCAGCGTGAAAATGGTGTTTATGTTTTCTGCATCTGCCACAGCAACTAATGAAGCGTCTGCAAAATCCATTGGAAGGTCATGGTATTGTTTCATCAATTCTCTGCATTTTTTCAGCAAAGTCCTGTCAAAATTATAAATCTGCAAATTCCCCTGAGTAACGAATACCCACAAATCATCCTGTATATGCCACGAAAAGCTTAAGAGATAAAATGCCTCTGTCAGGACTGGAATTGTCGTAATTAAAGGTGAATTTATGGTTTTTAATAAATCGTGGCAGACGGCATGCTCATCGTCTTCTTTATCGAAAAGAGCTACTATAGGCCCGGTGTCTATGAGTATCAACGTTTCCTTTTGAACCTTTCTCTCAGGATTTCCTCTGAACGGGACGCAAGGTCACCTCTGCCGCTGCCGGGATGATCCTTTATAAGCTCTCGTATAAGCTCAGACATATCCAGTTTTTTTTCCTTTACAATAGGCACACAGTATTCTTCAATTGATTTTTTCACCATTGCGCTTTTTGTTGTCTTAGCAAGCCTTGCTGCCTTTTCCAGCAATTCTTCTGTTTTGTTGTCAAGTCTAACACTTACAGGCATATCTACTCCTTTCATGCTGTAATACAAAATTGTATCACATCACAATCAAAAATATCATTAATGATTTTCCGCTGACTCAGCAAGCTCCTTCTTAACCAGTTCCCTGAACCACTTCGGCTCAACAACCTCAACATTCGGCAGCAAAGTTTAAAGTTCAATGTGCAGCAATTAAAATGGAATTGACTTATGCTAATTTTTTTGATAGCCTCTATTTGAAGCG
>CAKKPR010000019.1:3410-10371 GCA_919901705.1 Thermodesulfovibrionales bacterium
GGAGGCGATATGAAAAAGTTATCATTAATTTTAATCCCTATCTGTTTTTTTGTTCTGCTTTCAGCAGCGCATGCCGCTGTCGGCAAGGTATCAAAGCTGAACGGAGAAGTATCTTACAGGACCAGGGATAATATTCCCTATCAGAAAGCAAAGGACGGCATTGAACTTGAAGTCGGTTACTGGATAAAGACAGGCAAGGACGGATGGGCCAGGTTGTCCCTGTCTGATGGAAGCACGTTTACCCTCTCCAACAACACAGAACTTAAGATAGACAGTTTTCTGGTTTCAAAGGAAAAGAAGAACGGGGTCTTTAATTTAAGTCAGGGCAAGATCAGAGCTACCGTGACAAAGCTTACAGGCCAGCAGACAAATTACAGGGTGAAGAGCCCTACAGCGGTTGCCGGGATTAAAGGCACTGAATTCATGATGATGTCACAGGGTTATGCAAACGTGTTTTTCGGCAATGAAGGAAGCGCTGAGATTTCAGGAGATTCAGAAACGTCCAAGCCTCTTTCTTCAGACACTATTGTGCAGAACACAAGAGGGATAACACCTACGGATCCGGTGAAGGTTGATGAGAACACCCCTCTGCATACAGCAAAGAAAAACTTTGAAGAGATTACGGCAGCCAAACCTCCGGAGGATTGGGAAAAGTCCGGAAACCTTCCCGGTATAATAGCCAGGTGGAATATTAATTACGGCCATTACCTTGCTGATACAGGGAAATATGAAGAAGCGCTTTATGTATTCCAAATAGCGCTTGACCTGACAGACAATGGCGATATAAAAGGAGACGCCAGGCTTGAAAGAGGCTCTGTTTATGCAAGTTTTTTGAGAAACCCGGAGGCTGCGCTTGCAGAATATCTTCTGATGCTGGAAGAATATCCGGCTTACCCGCAGCGTGAGACAGCGCTTTATCGTACAGGGATGATTCTTTATGAAATGGGATTTACGAAACGCGCGAAGGAAAGGTTGCTTCAGTATACCACTGAATTTCCTTCTGGCAAGCATTTCGGCAATGTAGAGACCATTTTAAAAATGATAAAGGATTAATGCTTTGTTTATAAAATGAAATATTCCAAACTGCTGACATTTGCTGTCATAGGATTCCTTGCCGCTGTTATAACCTTTTTTATCTACAGGCAGAAGATAGATTTTCTGGAGGCGGTTGACCTGAAGCTGAAGGACGCCAGATTTAAGCTCAGGAAGAATGTTCAGCCGGACAGCAGGGTTGTAATCGTTGCAATAGATTCAAAGAGCATCAATGAGCTTGGCAGATGGCCGTGGAAAAGGTCTGTGATTGCCGAACTCATAAACGGATTAAAGTGGTATGGTGTAAAGGTGGCAGCGCTGGATATTGTCTTTTCCGAGCCGTCAGATACCAGCGAAGATGTAATCCTTTCTAAAGCCATTGCAAAAAACGGCAGCATAATATTGGGTTATTTTTTCAGGGATGAAGAGGAGGCTGTAAATCCTGCTGCGCTTTCACAGGTAGAGTCTTCAAAGGTAAAACTGATAAAGATGGCAGAAGGCGTGACCTCTGTGCCTGTTGCACAAAGGCCTTTTATAGAGACTAATATCCCTCTGATTGGACGCGGCGCCCTTGACTTTGGATTTTTCAATACAGACCCTGACCCTGACGGCCCGGTGAGAAGGTCTAACCTTCTGATGCTTTATAACGGCGATATCTATCCTTCGCTTGCATTAAAGGCGCTCAGGCATTACACAGGCAATGAGATTATCCTTGAGATAGAATCGTTTGGCGTTTCTTCCCTGAGGGTCGGGCAGATGTCAATACCTTCGGATGAGGGTGGAAGGCTTACTGTGAATTATTACGGCAGGGGTGGAACTATAACAACTCTCCCGGCAGTGGATGTAATAAAGAAGAGATTAAAAAAGGAAGAGCTTAAAGACAAGATTGTGTTTGCCGGCGCAACAGAAATAGGCATTTATGACATGAGGGCAACTCCTGTAGGGTCGGTATTCCCCGGCGTTGAGATACATGCGACAGTTGCGTCTAATGCGCTTCAGGACAGATTTATACTAAGGGACGGAAGGATAATTGCGGTCGAGATTTTGTGCATGATACTGCTCCCTATAGTCCTGACACTGGCGCTCAGTCTGGCAAGTACCAGTTTTATAGGAATGATTGCCTTTATATTTACGGCAGGCAGCTATGCTGTTTTGAATTATTCGCTGTTCAATGTCTATTCTATAGATATGAGCCTGCTTTATCCCCTTTCATCAACAGCTATAGCCTTTGTAAGTTCAGAGGCATACAGGAATCTTGTTATAGAAAGGAAGAACCGTTATCTTAAAAAGGCGTTTTCAAGCTATGTATCTCCTGATCTTGTTGCAGAGATAATGAAAAATCCTGACAGGCTTGCGCTCGGCGGAGAGAAAAAAGAGATAACCATTCTTTTTTCAGACATACGAGGGTTTACAGGAATCTCCGAGAAGCTTGCGCCTGATATGCTGGTCCTGCTTCTCAATGAATATCTGGGGCCCATGACAAAGGTGGTACTGAAAAATAACGGGACACTCGATAAATATATCGGAGATGCGATAATGGCCATCTATAATGCGCCGCTGGATGTAACAGACCATTCTGAAAAGGCATGCCGGACAGCGCTTGAGATGATGGAGGAATTAAAAGTGGTAGATGACAGGTTTAAGGCAAAAGGCATGCCCTCTATAGACATTGGGATAGGCATAAACACAGGTCATGCGGTTGTCGGCAATATGGGCGCCGATATGAGATTCGATTATACTGCAATCGGCGATACAGTGAATCTGGCGTCCAGGCTTGAGGGGCAGAACAAATATTACGGCACTCATATAATCCTGAGTGAGTTCACGGCAGAAAGAGTAAAAGGCAAGTTCCTGGTAAGGGAGATAGACCTTTTAAGGGTTGTAGGCAAGGAAAAGCCGGTTGCTGTCTTTGAGCTGATGACAGACCAGTCGGGAACGACTCGCAACGAGAATGCCGTGTTGGCGGAGAGATTTTCCGGGGTGCTGAGTTCATACAGGGCCGGGAATTTTCAGAATGCCCTTGATGTATTTACCAAACTTGCCGAGGAATATAATGACCCGGCGTCAAGGATTTATGCAGAGCGCTGCAGGGAATACCTTCAGTCGCCTCCTCCTCCTGAATGGGACGGCGTGTATATTTCAAGGAAGAAGTGATTCTTTCACAGGTAATTTTACCTTGACAAAAAACTGCGGTTTGTCATAAAGTGTTGTCAGAAGATGGTAAAGGAGTAACAGATGAAAGAGCCGTTAAGATATTTAGCTAATGCGAAAGAGACTCTGAATAGGTCTCCCATCGAGGATAATATTTATACTGACAGCAAGTATGTAAAATCAGCCTGCGGGATTGCATACCTTGGCGTCTTAAAGGCAGTTGACGAATGCTTGTTAAAAAAAGGCATAACCGCTAAAGAGCTTCCCAAAAAGGTTGAGGAATACGACAAGGCCTTAAAAAAATATATTTCCGTGCATAACGGCAAACTTCAGAAACAGTTTAATGTTCTTTATGATGAATTGCATATTGCCGGTTATTACAGGGGACTGATTCGAGACGTTGATGCACTTAAGGCGATTTTTAAATCTGCAAAAGGTTTTATCGAAAAGATCAAGCAGTAAAAAAAGGAGATTTAAGCAGATGGGATAACTTCAGCAGGCATTAAACTCTCAGAGTCGAGTCTCCGACCTGCACAGACAGACAGACAGACAGACAGACAGACTAAGCTTTTTAGTTGATGCATTCAAAAGGCATGGCCGCCATTCCGGCGCCATGCCTTTTTTATTTTATAAAAAGGGGGTAATGAGTATGAAGGCAAACGCTATCTTTGCTGTTCCGGCAGTCTTAGCCTTTTTGTTGTTTAGCTCCTGTGCCACTACTGAAACTGCAAAACTACAGGAAAACTCCTATGCTGTTGTAATCGGCATAGAAAAGTATAGAGACATCCCAAAGGTGGATTATGCCTTAAATGATGCATTGGTGATGTATGAGAGCCTGACAAGACAGATGGGTTATCCGAAAGAAAATGTCCTCCTGCTGACGAATGAAAAAGCCACAAAAACCGACATCCAGAAAGCTATTGAAAGGTGGCTTAAAAACCAGACAGACGCCGGCAGCAGGGTGTTTATTTATTATGCAGGACACGGCGCTCCAAATCCAAATGGAGAGGCGTTTATTGTCCCATACGATGGCGACCCTTCTTATATTGAGACCACAGGATACTCCTTAAAAAGTCTAAGGCAGAGTCTTTCTGAACTCCAAACAGACAATATTATTGTTGCAATGGATTCATGTTTTTCAGGCGTTGGAGGGAGGTCTGTGCTTGCAAAAGGCGCCCGTCCGCTTCTTATAACTGAAGAAAATCCGCTTTCAAAACAGAGTAAGGCAGTTGTTTTTTCAGCGACACAGAGTAACCAGATAAGCACATCATACCCTGAGGTAGGCCATGGGCTCTTTACTTACTTTTTTCTGAAGGGCCTTCAGGAAGGGGACGCCGATAATGACGGCAATGTGGATGTTAAGGAGGTCTTTGAATATCTTAACAGCAAGGTGCAGAAGCAGGCAAAACGGCAGAATGTAGAGCAGGTTCCGGCACTTTATCCATCTTCGGAACTTATTGGGGCAAAAGCCCATGTAAGATTAATCAGCAATCTCCAGATGGTTCCCAAGATTGTTATAGAGGGGGAGCCGCTTAAAAAAGAGCCAAAACTTCCTGCGCCTGGATTTTGAAAGATTAAACGGCATTGCCGTGATTATAAATCTAAAAGGAGGGCTATTAGTATGAAAAGGATTATTTGTTTGCTTGGTTTGGGATTTCTTTTGATGACGGGTATTTCATTTGCGGAGGAGAAGGATGAACTACAGGTAACAATGGGAATAAAGACATGGTATAACACATGGAGCGAGCAGTTTAATACAGGATATGGCACCGGCAGGGACAGGTTTTATAAGAGTACAAGTGACCCTGTCTTGTCTATTGGTCCAACAATCAGTTTCAAGAAGGGGCAATATTTCGGCGGAGTTACATATCTCCAGGCGGTCTCAGATTATAAAACCGACTTCACTTACAGAACCAGCGCTACAGCGCGCACTCATACAACTGAATCTACCTCACGCTATGACATTGATGGATTAGCAGGCTATTATTTTCATCCGAGGGTTGGAGGTTTTGTTGGCTATAAATATGCGCATGTGGGGATGAAAAGGACAGAGGATTATCTGGACAACAGCGGCAACAGAACAGACGGGAAGACTGAGAAATTAAGTGTTAATATATATGGACCCGTTCTGGGACTTACAGCAAACTACCCTCTTGGCACAACCGGTCTTACGCCTTTTGCAAACCTTAGCTATTATTGGGTAAAACAGATAAACAAGACTGAGCCGGCGGATTCAGCGAATATGTCGGGACCTTCGATAGAGCTCGGCATTGGATATGCAGCATATAAAAACCTGACACTTACGGCTGCATATAAGTATCAAATATTTTATGGCACTACCTATGATGATGTTACATTCAAGGGGCCTTCGTTTAGCGTGAATTATACTTTTTAAAGCGGAAACAGGGTGAAAGTTTATAAAGCCATAGCTGTAGTCTTTGTTCTTTGTCTCATCCCTGCCGCGACATCTGCGCTTACGCAAACGCAGGAACAAGACGGCATCTGGGTGACAAAAGAGGCGTATGTTGCTCTTGAAGGCATTACGGTGCAGGAGGCAAAAGACCTTGCGCGGCAAAAGGCAAGGGATATGGCTATTGAAGAGGCAGTGGGGTCTTTTATAAAAGGCTCTACAATCGTCTATAACTACCAGCTGGCTGAAGATATTGTCAGTTCTTTGAGGCGCGGCATTATTGTTGCGGAAGAAGTCCTGAACGAAGGCTTTGTTACGCCAGAAGGTAAAGGCCAATCCCTTGTCTATAATGTAACCCTCAGGCTAAAGGTCAAGCCTGTTCCAATAGAAGGCAGAAAGGGGTTTACTGTTTCATTAACCTTAAACAGGCAGGTATTCAGGGTAGGCGAAAATGTAGAGATAAGGGTAAAGCCGACAGAGGATTCTTATATCTACATCTTCAACATCTTTCAGCACGATATGGTCACGCTGCTCATACCCAACAGACACTTAACTAATAACTATGTGAAGGCAAATACCGAATTAGTTTTCCCCGGGGCAGGGTTGAATAAGCATGGCATAGGTCTTGCCGCTTTTCTTCCGGCAGGGGCAACAAGGGCTACTGAAAGGGTAAAGGTTATTGCAACCAAAAAGCGCATTGAGTTTTTTGACAAGGAGATAAAGGAGGCTATATTTAAAGAGTTTGATGGCAGAAGCGATACGCTAATTGTTAACATCTATCAGGCGCTTGCCCTGCAGGAGCCTGCTGAATGGACTGAGGCAGTTGCTGTTTATGAGATAAGGAAATAACCATCTTCTCCAGCTTTCAGGCATTGTGGCCTATTTTGTGGCCTATTCCGGTATTTTCATTTGAACAATGAACTGGGGTCGCACAATGAACTGAACAATGAACTGGGGTCGCACCTTCAAAATTCATTTATCAAAAATCATTGCACATTCCCCGGTTTAGAGACAAATGAACTGCCCGGCAGCGCTGCGGGAGTCTTTTTCAGCGATGGTTTTTTTTGAAAACCTTTTTGACGCAAGCAGAAAAGCCCGCAATGACATTTTACGCTGTGATATAATACAGGCATGTTTAAGAGAATAACATTTGACCAGCAGATTATGGGTGGACGGGCATGCATAAGGGGCATGAGGATACCTGTATCCGTAATTGTAGGACAGGTAGCGCACGGCGCTACTGTTGATGAAATTCTACGGGACTATCCTGACCTTGAACAAGAAGACATTACAGAAGCCCTTGAGTATGCTGTCGAAAAATAGACATAGAAGGTTGTCATTGCGAGTGAAACGAAGCAATCTCGCTTT
>CAKKPR010000020.1:0-13166 GCA_919901705.1 Thermodesulfovibrionales bacterium
AATCCGGCATTTTTTATTGCCCTGATGATGTCCTCTTTTGAAACCCTGTAACTTATGCCTGCTGATGCAACAACATTTTCCTCAATCATTGTAGAGCCGAAATCATTTGCGCCGAACCTCAATGCAACCTCGGCAATTTTCAACCCCTGCGTTACCCACGATGCCTGAATGTTTTTAATGTTGTCAAGATATATCCTTGAGAGCGCAAGCACCCTGAGATATTCCACCGCAGTAGCAACGTAGCGTTGAGCGTTAGGCGTCAGGCGTTGGGCGTTTTTTGTCGCTGAACGCTGAACGCTGAACGCTGAACGCTTTTTCGCTAACGCCGTATTCCCCGGCTGGAATGTCCACGGGATAAATGCGGTAAACCCTCCTGTCCTGTCCTGAAGGTTCCTTATTGCATCAAGATGTTCAATAATGTCTTCAGGTTTTTCAATGCTCCCGAACATCATTGTTGCAGTTGTCCTCATGCCGAGCCTGTGCGCCTCTTCCATTACCTTAAGCCATGATGATGATTTTATCTTCCTTGGGCTCAGTATCTCCCTCACCCTGTCAGAGAGTATCTCTGCGCCTCCTCCGGGGATGGAATCGAGCCCTGCGCCTTTCAATATTTTCAAGGCCTCCTTAATTGTCAGGTCTGATTTATCGGCGATGTAGCATATCTCAGGAGGTGAAAACCCATGGACATTAATGTCAAAACGCGATTTTATTGATCTAAGCAAACTGATGTAATACTCAATATTGAAATCAGGGTGTAATCCTCCCTGAATCAATATTTGCGTGCCGCCGAGATTTATTGTCTCTTCAATCTTCTTGAATAACTCATCTTCACTCAATATATAGGAATCTTTGTCTTCCTTATCCCTCCAGAACGCACAGAAAGTGCATTTATTTATGCAGATGTTTGTGTAGTTTATATTCCTGTCAACAATGAATGTGCCGGTCTTTTCAGGATGAAGTTCTCCCCTTATCCCGTCTGCCTGCTGGCCAAGGTCAAGCAGATCAGAGTTTTTTAAAAGGGCTAATGCTTTTTTCTTTGATATCCGGTTCATATCTTATTTTTTAAAATCCTTTAAAATGCCTTGTCATTGATTTTATCGCGTTATCAACATTCTGAAGTTTTTTACTCTTACTTAACTTTATGTTCAATCTTGATGTATACGGTTCTAAGAGTTTTGCAACATCTTCCTTTCTCACTAAAATCTCCATAGGCACAATCAATGTATTTTCCATGCGTAATAAAAATTTCTCTGAAAATTCCTTCTGGCAGGTATCCTTTTGCGCAAGATGCACATCATGGATAAACCCGGTATCGTGATCGGCGATCATAATAGCTTGAGGGAAAAATGGTCTCCCGCCTTCCCTTACCGCTGTGGGAGCAAAGAAAAAATCAATCTCCCAAACTGCCGGAACCTGTTTTATTGTATTTTTTATTCTCTGGAGCCGGATTTCGTCCACAGGCTCATTTGCATGATATCCTGTCTTGATAGGAGCAGGTTCTCTCCATTCATCTTTCCAGATAACCTTGCCATCCTTTGTCTCGGATAACCTTATTAAATATTGATTTTTCTGTGGGGGATGAAGCATCTGGTTATTTTCTTTTAAACGCAAACAGACATCTTTTGCCTGATTCAAAGCTTCGACCATGTACAATGCCTCGTCCCTGCTTAGAAACCACGGAAAATAACCGGGTTTATAACTTCTGAAAACAGGCCAAGCATTATGCCCTTTGAATTTATATCCCAGACGATTGATCAATTGTATATCTTCTTTTTCAACAAATCTCTTGTCCTCAAACATTACAATCAGGCAATCCTGAATATGCAGAGAATCAGGGTCTTCGGGTTTTACCTGGTTATTTAGAATTTTCAAGTAACCCTGTAAACCTTCTGTGCCATGATACACAGCCATTGCCAGCATTTCGCCTATCTCACCCATAATGCAGCAATAACCAACCTCACCGGTCAGTGGCTTTTGGACGCCAAATATATCGGTTTCCTTTACCCATTTCCATGGCTCAATTTTTTTAAACTCTATGGCAGCATCATAAAGCGCTTTCAATTCATCCAGTGTAGGTTTGGATTCTTCCATTAAAGACTCCTTTATGTGTGAGTTACTTCACGTTCACTTCAATCACCTGTGTCGTATCCTGCCCTAAAATATCTACTGCCTTCACAGCGATTTTGTATCTGCCTTTTTTCTCATATTCATGCCATGCGGATTCAAGTTCAATTTCGGGGTTCTTTTTTGTCCTGAAAGACTGCCATTCCTTCGGCAGTTTCCTGCCTTCTTTGATTAGGTTTATGATTTCGTCTTTGTCTTTATCGGAGAGATTGGGCATGTTACTTAAAAGTGTTCTCGACAAACTTTATGAACTCTCTCACATGCTCCAGATAATATTCCGGCTCGTGCAGGGAATCAAAAATCAACGCATATCTGAATTCAACGGCATAAGGGGTTAGTTCGGTAAGAATATTCATAGACTCCAACAGACCGACACGGTTTTCTTCTGCAAGGTCAATCAGATCTTCGAGGTCATGAGTTTTGGGAAACTGAATGCCTTTAAGGCTTAACAATGATTTTAAAGCCTTTTCAACACTCTGCTGAAGATGAAAATATTTAATTTCATTGGCAACGTCAGGGTTATTTATAACCTGCTCAACTAAAACCAAATCCTGCTTTGCCTTGATTAAGAAAACCTCATATTGCTGCTTAAAATTATTTTCGCTCATACAGAAGAATCCCTTTTTTATCCGCTTCAAAATAAATGGTATTAATCTGGTCTTTGTAAAAATCAAACTCTTCCTGTGAGGCGACTATCGTATCGAACGGCATCAAAATTCCTTTCAGCATTCTTCTTGCTTCTACTGCTTCGCGTATCTTTGAAGAAATCTTCTCTTTGATTATCAGCAAATCAATATCACTGTCTTTTGTCGGCTTGCCGGATGCAAAACTGCCGAACAGGAAAATCCTTGCCGGATTGATCTTCTGCAACCTTTTTACAATTTCATTCTTTAAAGAGTCATTTATTCCCATAAGAACCTCTCAGAAATTATACCATTTTGAACAGCTTAACCACATCTTCAAATTTCTTTATGCCTTCCCTGTACTTTTCCCATTCATCCTGTTTTACATAAAGCGGAATGTATTTGACCTCGCTTTGTGTTTTAATAAAGAACCCTGTCAAGCTATAGGGTTCTTTATTGCCATAGTGCACTTTTGTTACAGAATAATATAGATGATAGTAACTGTTTTATGCAATGAGTGATTTCATTTTACAGCCCGATAAAACGAATCCCTTTCAACAGGAACCTTTCCTGCCTTTTTAATCATATTTATCAACTCACCGGCAGTAAGTCCCTTGCTGCTTAGCGCTCCTGCTGAATGAGTAACCTTTTCATCAATGATAGTTCCGTCAATATCATCAGCCCCAAATAAAAGCGCAACCTGCGAAAGCTTTTCTCCAAGCATAATCCAGTAAGCCTTTATATGAGCGAAATTATCAAGAACAAGCCTGCTCACAGCAATTGTCTTAAGGTCATCTATCCCTGATGAATATGTGCCCCCGATCTCCGTGTTCTTTGGATGATATGCAAGGGGTATGAATGCCTGAAACCCTTTTGTCTTGTCCTGAAGCTCCCTTAGTCTCAATAGATGGTCAACACGCTGCTCGTAATTCTCCACATGCCCATAAAGCATTGTCGCATTTGTCTTAATCCCTGCTCTATGTGCGGCCTCCATCACATTAATCCATCCTTCCCCTGAAAGTTTCTCGGGGCAGATCTGGCTTCTTACTCCTGTATCAAATATCTCAGCGCCTCCACCCGGCATTGTATCAAGGCCATGCTTTTTGAGTTCTATTAATGTATCTTCAACACTCTTTCCGCTTATCCTTGAAAAATAGTCAATCTCTGTTGCAGTGAATGCTTTAATACATATCTTCGGAAAAGATTTTTTTATTCTCGATATCATCTCAAGGTAATATTCAAAAGGCCAGTCAGGATGTAAACCGCCGACGATATGGACTTCGCTCACCCCCCCATGCCCCTCCTTACCAAGGGGGGGATTAGGGGGGGTGATTTTAGGCTGCATTCTGTGTTCTGTCTTCTGTGTTCTAATCTTTGATATGATCTCATCAATAGTCATTTCATATGCGCCTGCTTCTCCTTTTGAGCGGCTAAAGGCGCAGAATTTGCAGCGATTCACGCAGATGTTTGTAGGATTAACATGGATGTTTCTGATGAAATATGCCTTGTTGCCGTTCTTCTTTTTTGCGACATAAGATGCAAGCTTCCCGAGCGTAAATATATCATCGGTCTCAAATAACTTTATTGCGTCTTCTTTTGAGAGCCTTTTCCCTGAGAGGACTTTATTTTTGATTCTATTGCATGAGGGAATCATCAATTTTTAGGTCTTCCTTGAAGCTTTTTCTATAAAGATATTATACTATAAAGCCTCAGGTAATTCTTAACAGGAAAGAGGGTTTTAATTGAAGAAGAAAAAAGTTGTAATAGGAACACGCGGAAGCAAGCTTGCATTGTGGCAGGCTGAGTGGGTTAAGTCAGAACTTGTTAAACTCAACCCTGATTTAACAATCGAACTCAACAAGATAAAAACAACAGGCGACAAGATTCTCGATGTCCCGCTTGCAAAGGTTGGAGGTAAAGGGCTTTTTGTAAAAGAGATAGAGGAGGCGCTTTTAAGGGGCGAGGCAGACCTTGCAGTTCACAGCATGAAGGATGTGCCGACTGATTTTCCTAAAGGGCTTTATCTTGCAGTTATATGCAAAAGAGAAGACCCGCGTGACGCTTTCATCGCGCCAATGCAAAATGGAAAATTCAAAATTCAAAATTTCAAAAACCTTCCTCATGGCGCGACAATAGGAACGAGCAGCTTGAGGCGTTCGAGCCAGCTTCTTAGCATTAGGCCGGATTTAAAGATCATGCAGTTAAGAGGAAATCTTGATACAAGGCTGAGAAAGCTTGATGAAGGGCAGTTTGATGCAATCATCCTTGCTGCTGCCGGAGTAAAAAGGCTTGGATGGGCTAACAGGATTACAGAAACAATTGAGCCCTCGATAAGCCTTCCTGCAATTGGGCAGGGCGCAGTTGGCATTGAATGCAGAATTGATGACGAATTTATAAATAAACTCATTGCACCTTTAAATCATAACGAGACATCAGTATGTGTGAGGGCAGAAAGGGCATGCCTTAAAAAACTTGAGGGCGGATGTCAGGTGCCTATAGCTGCGCATGCGAGGTTAGTCGACGGCAAAATTGTGATGGACGGTCTTGTCGGGAGTGTCTCAGGAGACAGGATTATCAGGAGCCATATCGAAGGAAATCCCAAAGATGCAGAAAGCCTCGGCCTCAAACTCGCCGAGGACTTACTTTCAAAAGGGGCAAAAGCGATACTTGATGAAGTTTACGGTAAAGACATAAGGCCTGTTAATGGAGAGATAGCAAGTTGAGAGATAACTTCACTTCCCCGCAATCTTCAAAAACTTTCTCTTCCCTGCCTTAAAAAGGTAAATTCCCTTTTTGAGCTTTGCATCAGGGTTGTCGCATTTTTGGTCATCGATTTTCAGCCCGCCTTGTTTTATAACCCTCATTGCCTCACCTGTGCTTGCTGTAAGGCCTGAGAGCTTCATAATCTTAGGAATCCACATCTCTTCTTCTTCCCACTTAAGTTCAAATACTTGTATATCATCAGGCAGCCCTTTGTCTTTTCCAAAGATATGTCCGAATTCTTCTTTTGCATTTAAGGCAGCGTCTTTTCCCCGGTATCTCTCTACAATCTCGAGTGCAAGATTTTCTTTAGCAGTCTTTGGATGAACTGTGCCATTTTCGATTCCCTTTTTAAGTTCTTTTAGCTCCTCAAGAGATATGCGGCTCAGGAGTTCATAGTATCTGAGCATGAGAGTGTCAGTTATGGACATCAGTTTTCCGAACATTTCTTTTGGCGATTCTGTGATGCCGATATAATTCCCGAGGCTCTTTGACATCTTGTTAACCCCGTCAAGACCTTCAAGCAATGGCATGAGCACAACAACCTGTTCCTCAACCCCATATTTTCTCTGCAGAGTTCTTCCCATTAAGATATTGAATTTCTGGTCAGTGCCTCCGAGCTCGACATCGGCCTTTAAGGCAACTGAGTCATACCCCTGGAACAAAGGATAATAGAATTCGAGTATTGTTATGTCCTGCTGGTTTTCAAAACGCTTCTTGAAGTCCTCTCTTTCGAGCATCCTTGCAACTGTCTGCATCGAGCCGAGTTTTACAATATCCATCACGCTCATCTTTGACAGCCAATCGCTGTTGAATACAACCTTTGTTTTTTCAGGCTCTAATATCTTGAATACCTGTTTTTTGTAAGTCTCCGCATTTTTTAAAACATCTTCTGTTGTCAAAGGCTTCCTTGTCTCAGACCGTCCGGTTGGGTCGCCAATCATTCCTGTGAAATCACCGATCAGAAATATTATCTCATGCCCGAGTTCCTGGAACTGGCGCATCTTTTCAAGAAGGACTGTGTGGCCTATATGTATGTCCGGAGCCGTCGGGTCAAATCCGGCCTTTATTTTGAGAGGTCTTTTGTCTTTGAAAGATTTCTCGAACTTCTGAAGAAGCTCTTTTTCGCTTATAACCTCAACAGCGCCTCTTTTGATTATCTCAAGTTGTTTCTTCGCCTCGGCGAATCTTCGATCAGGTGTAAGCATGGAAATTATGATAACCCCTTAAGGTAAACATAGTCAATTTGTCAGAGGAACAGAGCTTATAGTAAACTATTACATGAATAAAAAATTCGGACATATTGAGATTCCGCTTAAACGCGTACATATTGAATTAACAAATGTATGCGATTTCAACTGCGTATTCTGCCCGAAATCAGAGATGAAGAGGCCTTATGGCTATATGGAGACTGATCTTGCCAAGCGCATAATCACCGAGATAAAAGAAAACGGCATATCTGAAAAAATTACCTTCCATGTAATGGGAGAGCCAACTCTGCACCGTGATTTTTTTGAAATACTGTCCCATGCCCGTGACATCGGCATGAAGGTCGGGCTTACCACAAACGGAGGCGGACTTGGCGGCAAAACAGGAAGACAGCTTCTGGATTATGACCTCCACCAAATAGATATCTCCCTTCAGACGCCTGATGAAAGGTCCTTTGCCCTCAGAAAGGCAGGAAAACTGGATTTTGATACTTATCTTAATGGCATCTTTGATTTTTTCTCCTCCTATATCACAAAACATGCAGATACAATCTTCAAATTCCGCTTTCTTAATACGCGATTTCCCAGAAAAGGGCTTGAAAAAAGGAAAGGCCCTATAAAAGTCATATCAACAACAGCAGAATTGCAGGATACATTCAGATACTGGGCCGGACGCATTTACGATATACTTGGATTGGAGCATGAAAAGAGAGAAAAGGCAATGGCAAACATAGGGAAACTCTCTGCTTATAAGTGGAATGTAGTGGAGATTTATCCGAATCTGTTTTTTGAGACATATGTCCTTGAAGACTGGGGGCATGCCTTTGAGGATGGAAGCATCAAAGATGCATGGGCAGGCTATTGTTTTGGCATGCGGGACCACTTCAGCATCCTTTATAACGGTGACGTAGCCCTATGCTGTATAGATTTTAACGGCCGTACTGCTATCGGGAATCTGCATAATTCTTCCCTTAAAGATATTCTTTCTTCTGATGAACTTGGCAGGATTATAGAAGGATCCAGGAAATATCGGGTAATTCATCCATACTGCAAAAAATGTCTGGGCAGCAAATCAGTTGCTTCATGGCTTTTAAAGCCTGTGGTTTCGATTATGGCGCTGAAGATATTAAAGCCCTTCTTTTATAAACAAACAAAACTTTACAAATAAGCCCGGTCAGATTATTATCCCTCCGCCGATTACAATGTCTTCGTCATAAAAAACTGCTGACTGGCCCGGTGCAGGGGCCCACTGAGGTTCGTCAAATATAACCTTAACTGTTTCTGAATCAGGACTTGCAGATATTATTGCAGGCTCAGCTTTCATCATAGAACGGACTTTAACAGTTGCTCTTATGGCCTGGATGGGTGAGGTAAGCCAATTAAGTTCTTGTACCTCAAACTCTTTTATCTTCGCTGATTCCTGCGGGCCAACATAAACAATGTTTTTGACTGCATCGATTTTTGAAACATATAAAGGAGATGGAGAAGATATGCCAAGCCCCTTTCTCTGGCCGATTGTATAATTATAAATTCCCTTGTGCTCTCCCAGTACATTGCCGTTCATGGCCATTATAGGCCCCGCGGCTCCGGCAAGAGGATTAATTTTATTGATGAACTTGAAATAGCTTTTGTCTTCTATAAAACAGATCTCCTGGCTCTCAGGCCTTTTAGCAGAAGGAAGCCCCAGCTTGTTTGCAAGCTTTCTTACATCCTCTTTTTTGTAATCTCCCAGAGGAAGCAGAAGCCTGTTAAGTTCCTCTTGTCTTAAAACATAAAGAAAATACGACTGGTCTTTTTTTGGGTCAATGCCTTTTTTTAAAAAGGGCGTGGGGTTGGGGGTTGGGGGTTGGGGGTTAGTTTTTTCTTTGCCAATCCCTAATCCCAAATCCCTAATCCCTGCTTCTCTTTCAATCCTCGCATAATGCCCTGTTGCAATAAATTCAGCGCCTCTTTTTTCAGCCTCTTTAAGAAGGGATGGGAATTTTATATATCTGTTGCATAATATGCACGGATTGGGAGTCCTTCCCTTTGTATAAGCATCAACAAAGGGCTCTATGACCTTTTCAATAAACTCGTCTCTTACATCAACCGAGCTGTGAGGAATTCCAATTTGCGAGGCGGTCTTTGATGCATCTTCGATTGCCTGTGAGGAACAGCAGGTTGTGAAATCATTCCGTTGTCTGGCTTCCCATAGAATAAAACTCAGCCCTTCAACGTCATATCCCTGCTCCTTAAGAAGATATGCTGTTACAGATGAATCAACCCCTCCGCTCATTCCTACGAGGACCTTTGACATATTTATTTTAGTCCGGAGGGTTTTACTTCTAAAGTCTTGCCCTGCTCTTTGTTCTGTTGCTCCTTAAATATAAGGCGGAAAAGATCATCTGCCTTATTGGAGTCAAGGCTTTTTAGAATCCTGTATTGGTCAATCGCAGAGTTCGTATCCCCCATGGTGAGATAGGTATAACCAAGACCTGCATGCGCGTCATCATGATCAGGATTCAATTTAATCGCCATCAGGAAAGCATCCACTGCACTGCCCAGCTTGCCCTGCAAATAATATGCATACCCGAGCCCGTTATACGCATCTGCTGAATTTGGATCACGTTCTATGGCCTTTTTGTAGACTTCAAGCGCCTCGTCTTTTTTCCCGAACTTAAAAAGCGAGCGGCCTATTGCCACATAGGTCTCTGCACTCTGCGGACTTAATTCTGCGGCCTTTCTGAAATCAAGCAATGCCTTTTCATCTTCTCCTGACTGAATATGTTTTTCCCCTGAGGATATATAATCAGCGGCATC
This sequence comes from Thermodesulfovibrionales bacterium, assembly GCA_919901705.1. GTDB lineage: Bacteria > Nitrospirota > Thermodesulfovibrionia > Thermodesulfovibrionales > UBA1546 > SCSY01. The sequence continues at coordinate 9,515 of CAKKPR010000020.1, forward strand.
TTCTTTTATCATAGGAGAACCCTCCGGCTTTTGTTCCGGGGGAACAACATCAGGTTCTTTTTTCAGGGATGGGGCTTTAACCTCAGGTGATTGCGGTGGTGATGGAGGTACCATATCAGGTTTTGTTGGAGCCGGTGCAGCAACCTCAGGCTCTTTTGTTAAAGGCGTCGGGGTGATTACGGGTTTTTTTGTCTGTGCAGGCGGCGCAGCAACAGGCTCTTTCTTGTCAGGTTTTGAGGCGTAAATATCAACAACAAGTCTTGTTGGTTTGGTAAGCGCAGATACCTTGAAGTCCTCTATCCTTTCCACATCCAGGACAATCCTGACAGTGTCCTTACTGTACTGCCTTGCCCTCACTGTTTTTAATATCCCATCTCCTGCATTGAAAATTGCCCTTACCTTTTTGGGAAGCGTTGTATTCTTCAGGTCAAAATAAAGTCTTTCCGGCCTTGAGATGCGGTTCTTTGTAAATTCAACAGGCCCTGATAAATAGATGGTTACCCGGGTGTAACCTTTAAACGACTTATAACGGATATTCTTTATGCTGCCTTTGCCTGTTATATATTTCTTCCAAGTGGGAGATGTCTCGGGTTTTGTTAGCGCCGGAGCTTTAAGTTCCGGTTTTATTGCAGGCACCGGGGAGACAATGTCAGATTTCTTCCCGGCAGGAATGGTCTCAGGCTCTTTTGCCGGAGCTTCAGGTTTTACAGGCTCCGGAGGAACAATCTCAGTCTCTATTTTTTTTGCAGGGGATTCTGGTTTTGCAGGCGCTGAGGTAACAGCATCAGGTTTTTCCCCGGGTGCGGACCTGCCCTTTTCAGCCGTTGGTTCAGGCCTGGCGACATCAGGCTCCTTCCTGGCTGACTTGACAGCATAAATATCAATAACAAGCCTCGGATTTTTCTTATTAAGCAAAGACGCCTTAAAGTCTTCTGCCTTCCCCAAATCAAATACTATCCTCACGGTATCCTTATTAAACTGTTTTGTTCTGATTGTTTTTAATATTGTATCTCCGACAGTGAAATTGGCCTTGTTTTTGGGGAGCAGTGTTGTATTCTTTAAATCAAAATAAAGCCTCTCAGGATTAGAAAGATGGTTCATTGAAAATTCTACAGGACCTGACAGGTAGATTGTAACCCGGGTATAACCCTTGAAAGATTGATGTTTTATGTCTTTCATGCTGATGACCTTGCCTGCTGCGTATAAGAATGGCGTGAATGAAAATATGAAAAAAAGGAGTAAGCCTGACAGAAAAACAGTCTTTAATTTAAACCTCAAATCAGGGCCTGTCATTTATCCAACCTTGATCTTCCAGCCTGTCCCGTCTTTCTTATCTTCAAGAATTATTCCTTTTTCATCAAGTTCTTTTCTTATTACATCCGATGCTGCCCAATCCTTCTTTTGCCTTGCCTCTTCCCTTTCCTGTATCTTATTCAGGACATCCTGCTCTGTCAGCTTAATCTTTTTTGACTTCATCAATGCGCTCTGCCATTCATCAGGGGTCCTTCTAAAAATGTTCAGAACTCCGCCTGCCTCTGATAAAAGCTCTTTTGCCTTTGATATAAGTTCAGAAGGTTTTTGGCCGGAAGGCTTGTCGGAGACTCGACTCCCCGAGCTGTCAAGAAATCTGTTTGTTTCCCTTATCAGCTCAAAGATGTGCCCAAGCGCAAGCGCTGTATTGAAATCATCGTCCATTGCCGCTTGAAATTTTTCCTTGAATGAGTTGACCACGCCCTCAAAAGGTTTTTCTATTCCCGAAGTTTTATCCTTTACATCACCTTTACCGGGAAAATCTGCAATTCTTATCAATGTTGTGTAATACCTGTCTATAGAGACCTCTGCCTCTTTAAGCTGCTCGTCTGAGAATTCTATCGGGCTTCTGTAATGGGTTGAAAGCAGAAAAAATCTCACAACCTCAGGGTCATATCTGTCCAATACCTCTTTGATGGTGAAAAAGTTTCCGAGGGACTTCGACATTTTTTCTTTATCAATTGTGATAAAACCGTTATGCACCCAGTATTTGACGAAGGGCTTCCCTGTGAATGCCTCTGACTGGGCAATCTCATTTTCATGATGAGGGAATATAAGGTCAGCGCCTCCGCCGTGGATATCAAAGCTTTCAGCCAGATGTTTTATTGACATTGCAGTGCATTCAATATGCCAGCCCGGCCTTCCTTTGCCCCACGGGCTTTCCCAGAAAGGCTCCCCCTCTTTTGATGCCTTCCACAGGGCAAAGTCCATTGGATCTTTTTTCCTCACATCCACTTCAACCCTTGCGCCTGCAATCATATCCTCTTTGTCTCTTTTCGAGAGCTTGCCGTATTCGTGAAATTTATTTACCTCAAAATAAATACTGCCGTCTTTCTCGTATGCATATCCTTTATCTATAAGCCCCTTTACGATATCTATTATCTCTTTGATATGCTCTGTAGCCTTTGGTTCTATATCAGCGCGTGCCACACCAAGGCTGTCCATATCGTTATAAAATTCCTCTGTATATTTCCTTGCAACCTCATTCCATGGGATACCCTCTTTTTTAGCCCTGTTAATAATCTTGTCATCTATATCCGTAAAATTCCGGACAAATTTAACATTAAACCCTTTATATTTGAGATATCTCTGAATAACATCGAATACAATTGCGCTCCTTGCATGGCCGATGTGGCAGTTATCATAAACAGTTACACCGCACACATACATATTCACCCTGTCTTTTACCAGTGGTATGAAATCTTCTTTTTCGCCTGCAAGGGTGTTATAAATCCTCATCCTTCCTCCTTGTTTTTCGGGTTTCTCTAACGTATCTATCCTCTTTGAAATTGTATCTATATGAGATTCCAGTTCTTTCAGTTTTTCTGAAACCGGATCAGGGAAATAATCATAAAGCTCTACAAGCCCCTCTTCCGTGGTCATCCTGATAACCTTTTTCCGTGTTACTCTTCCCGGGACGCCTACGCAGATGGAATTATCAGGAACAGGCTTGAGTATTACAGAGTTGGCTCCAATGACTGCATTGTTCCCTATAGTTATTGCGCCTAAAATCTTTGCGCCAGAGCCAACTGTAACATTATTGCCGAGTGTCGGATGCCGTTTTCCTTTTTCTTTTCCAGTGCCTCCTAATGTCACCCCCTGATAAAGCAGGCAGTTCTCGCCTATCTCTGCGGTTTCTCCTATAACAACGCCCATGCCGTGGTCAATGAAAAACCCCGATCCAATCTTTGCCGCGGGATGAATTTCGATTCCCGTAAAAAATCTTCCTATTTGTGAAAGCAGTCTCGGCAATACAGGTACGCCCGCATTCCAGAGGATGTGATTAATCCTGTGCAGAAATATTGCGTGGAATCCTGAGTAGGAAAGTATAACTTCAAGGCTGCTTCGGGCAGCAGGGTCTTTTTCAAATACAGCCCTGTAATCGCGCTTTATGTTCAGCCAGAATCCCATAGGCTATTATACTATAAAAATCCAACAAGGCTTAATTGCAGTGAAATTTGAGGCGGTACTAAAACCTCTAGTCTGCCTTTGCAACGAAGCGGGCGACCAAAGTGTCTGACATGCCGGTTGCATTAATAGTAAATAGAAGACATCATGTTTGTTCTTTCCACATGCGCGGATCGTAACAGAACTCCTCAGGAGCAGAGATTTTTATTTTTTG
>CAKKPR010000020.1:13266-17390 GCA_919901705.1 Thermodesulfovibrionales bacterium
CCGATTTGAACAAATTGCTCAAGCGCAGCTAATGATTCGGTTTGAGCAGTATAAACAGCGGGGAACCCTTTCGGCGTCCATCGCCCGCCTTTTCTCCTGGCGCCTTCTCCATCAAAAGCCGAATTTGTATATTTCTTCTTGGCAATACGCCAGCAAAACACTAAACAAGAACCCCATATTCAATTTTCTCAAGCAAATCCCCGACTTCCTGCGCGCCCGCCTCTGTCTGGATAACTTGAATAGGCACCCTTCCTCCCAAACCTCTCTGAGCCCTGTGCAGCCATTTCCGCGCCATTTCTTCACTTTCAAGAACGGAAACAGCAAGAGCAAATATCCTTGCCATGCGGAAGAGTCTGTCACCCTCGGGTATGGATAGCTTCTCACGAGAATCCCGCTTTCTCTGTAATGTTCTAAGGCTTATACCCAGATAATCTGCAAATTCATTATCCGTAAGATTTAAGGCTGCTTTCACAAGGCGGACCTTACTATATGGGATTCCTTTCCGAATAATGGCGTCAAAGGTCAACATCCCTTTGTTTCTCTCCTGAGGCCTCACCTCCGAATCCTTCAATCCTAAGGTCCCGATAATCTTCTTTTTTATTTCTTCATTTTCAAAAACCAAAGCAGTACTCATTTGTTGCTCCTTTCCTGTTAGGCCGGTTTCATTTTTATTGTCTTTTGGCTTTATTTTAACGACAAATGTCATTTAATGCAAGCTAAAACCCCCTCCGCCATATGAATTCTTATTTATCAAGGGGTTCTTCCTCAGAAGAACCCTGAACAACCCCTGAACAGATTTATAATAGTCGTTCTGAAAAAATATTTTGTGACAAAAAATTGTGCCATGCCTGAGAAATCACCATCTGCTCAGGTATGGTCTATAGTCGCACATGCCGTTCAGGTGTTTTTTGATATTTAATGCCTGTTCTCTGATAACATCTTCAACTACGAATTTTCTGCCTGTGTAATAAGTCTCGCTTGATAACCGCCTGACGACGGCACGGGCGATCTTTTTCCTGCTTTCCGGCGTTAACATTCCGTCATCGCTCTGAAAAAGTTTTTCTCCTCTTCTAAATATAGTGAAGATGCCTCTGTCAACAACTTCTGCTCTGAATTCCTCTATGAGATCGTAAACGAGCACAGGCTTGCCCTGTTGGAAACTATGCAGAAACCCTGAGACAGGATTCAGTCCCGATTTAATCAAGGCGTTTAAGACTCTGCTGTAAAGAATTCCATACCCATAGTTAAGAGCCGAATTAACGATATCTCTTGCACCTTCCCGTTTCCTGCCGTCAAATGCTACTCCATTTTGAAATAGCTTTTTTACGATTGCCCAATAATGAACGGCAAAGGCCCCTTCCAGTCCCATGAGTTGCTGCCGGAGAGTTTCGGGTGTGATTAAAGAAGCAAGATTTTTAATTTCTCTTATGAGGCGTTCCATCTGAATCTGTCCTTCTCTGAAGCATGTGCCGAATCCATTTTCACGGTTTATTCTGTATTTGTGGTAATACTTTAAAAGAGCAAATTGATTTTTTACTTTTCCGAGAACAAACATTTTCGCAAGATGTAAGCCTTTTTTTGTGTTACGCTCTGTTGCTTGTAAAAGCGATATCTCTCCTGAATTGCCGGTAGGCGGGGCAATGACCGCAATAACTCTTCCCAGTTCATCAACAAAATGAATATAAATATCTTTCTCCATACAAAGCTCAATGACATCTCCTGACAGTGATACGCCTCTTGCTCCAACAGTCAGCCCTGTCAGTCTGATTGCAGGCATCTCGGTTGTAATCTGCTGATTTTTTCTTACAATAACCCTCTCGCCTCTTTTGCCGATAAAACAACCTGGGGTTGTAATAACAAGGTCGGTGCTCTGCGCCTGTTCTCTACGGTATTTTCTTCGCCGTGTTGAAACCTTGTTGTCTATTGCCTTCTTTATGGTTTCGATATTGCATTTGTTATTTGCCTTCAATGCCTCATGCCACAACTCTTTCATTTTATTAAAACCCGCACGTGGATTATTTTCCGTGATTAATAGCGGGAATTGCAGATTTTCAGGAAGTTTACTGCACCAAAGGCCATGTTTGATCTTTTTAGTTACAAAGGCAACAAAGGAGCTTTCAAGGTTACCCTGTATTTTAGAGAATTGCTCTGTTGGATCTAAAAAGCCATAATACCTCCTCCAGCCCTCCGACATTTCTGTAATGCTCCGGATAACAGATTCAAGAGGTTTGTTATTTTTATCGGAGAACAGCCAGTCTATTTTCCTTTGAATCTTAGCAATCTTTTGCTGTGCGATAGATCTTTTTTCTCCACAAAAATGGATTCCGAGGAATACAAAACCGTCTTCGATACTATTTACCGGATTGGCATTATTGTTTACCGCCAACGAAAGTTCATTCTTCAGAAAATCAATTATCTGTGCAGCGGCATTTTCTATTTCTTCCTTGCTATCGCCCTGAATCAAATAATCATCTGCGTATCTGAGCCATTTGATGCTCATCCCGGAAGCAAATTTATCAAGCGGATGAAGGTATAGGTTGGCAAGAAGCGGTGATATGATATGCCCTTGCCTAACCCCTGCTTCAACGTTTCTCCACCTGCCGTTTTTTTCAACAAGACCCATCCGGCACCATAAAGCCACCAGTTCTATCAGAAGCGATTCGCCTTTTACGATATCTGAAAATTGCTTCAATAGGAGGCCGTGGTCCAATGTATCGAAAAAATTATCTATGTCCCGATGTCCTGCCCATTTTTTATGTTCGTATCTAAGATTATGCTCGACCCTTCTTATCGCCTTGTAATGACCTTTCCCCGGACGGTAGCCGTAACTTGTGTCAAGAAAAATCTTTTCTGCAACGGGCTCAACAGCCTGCAGTAATGCTGCCTGCACAATCTTATCTGCTACTGTGGGAAGTCCAAGCTCACGCCATTCATTTTGGTCATTAAATTTTGGGATGTGAATGGAACTTACAGGGTGAGGGATATAGGCGCCTTCTTTGAGTTGCTTCTGTAAAAGTAGAATGTTCTTATCGAGGTTTTTGCCAAAATCCTCAACAGAAACCTTATCAATCCCGCCCCTTGAGTTTTTTATTGAAACCCGTCTGAATGCCCTGAGAAAGTTATCTTTGCTGAGGAATCTGTCTGATAAAGATTGATGTGTCATCCTGTTTTATTAGTCGTAGTGCAGGATGATTTGGTGACAGATATAGAAAGTTTTCGTACTCAAGAGAGAAAATATTTTAGGGGCAGCTTTCTAACTCCCCTCCTTAGCTAAGGAGGGGTCAGGGGTGGTTTGTTTAGAAATAAGCTCGCCCGTTACATCAGTGATCATCTTTATCCTTCAACACTTCCATCATTTCCGATTTAACTGTTTTTGTAAAAAAGTCCCGTTACATCAGTGATCATCTTTATCCTTCAACCCATGCGGAAAAGAATGTCAGCATATTTCTGCCTCCGATAAGTCGTCCCGTTACATCAGTGATCATCTTTATCCTTCAACTAAGGAGAAGGAAGCGTTTGACGCTTTTGGATTCTTTTGTCCCGTTACATCAGTGATCATCTTTATCCTTCAACTATTACGCTTGATGATGGTGCAAGTTTTACATTATAGTGTCCCGTTACATCAGTGATCATCTTTATCCTTCAACGCAATATAATCATGGAATAAAAAAGAGTTTAGGGCAGTGTCCCGTTACATCAGTGATCATCTTTATCCTTCAACATTCTCGAGAAGTGTTAAAACTTCTGAGAAAGTCGTTTTGTCCCGTTACATCAGTGATCATCTTTATCCTTCAACTTGCAAGAACCCAAGTAATTGCCATTAAGATATGGCGTCCCGTTACATCAGTGATCATCTTTATCCTTCAACACCCTGTTTTAAAAGCTGTTTTTGGTTACCTTTAAAATCACAGAAATTCCAACTAACCGATTTCAAAGACATTTTAACTATAGCAAAAATCTTCGAAAAAGTCTGCTGATATGATATGAAAAGGTATGAGTTTTCATCTCTGATTAAGGCTAAGTCCCTAATTTCTCTGCTATAACTATATATTATCATCTTCGCAACACCTCCGTGCCGCCATCAAAAATCGCCATTTTCGAAAATCGCCGGCATTGTCATTTTA
>CAKKPR010000021.1 GCA_919901705.1 Thermodesulfovibrionales bacterium
TTCTATGTCTATTTTTCGGGATCTGCTGACATCTGGAATTTCTATAATATTCTGTTCTATTATATATGATGGGTTACAAAATGAAAAGTCCTTTTGGGATGTCATTGCGATTGCTTCGGTCGAAACGACCTCGCAATGACACTTTCAGGGGTTTTTCAGAAAACAGGTTCTAATCGCCCATGAATTTTAAAGACATCAAAAAAATTCTTGTAATAAAATTGCGCCATATAGGCGATGTTCTTCTTACCGTGCCTGTATTCCGGGCATTAAGAGAAAATTTTTCGCAGGCACATATAACTGCCATAGTAAATTCAGGCACTGAAGCTGTATTGACAGGAAACCCCCTCATAAATGAAGTAATAGCATTCGACAGGACTATCAAAAAAATAAATCCGGTTCAAAAATACCTGAAAGAATTATATTTTCTAAAAAAGATAAGGGGAAAAGGTTTTGATATGACGGTTGACCTCACAAGCGGAGACAGGGCTGCGATAATATCTTTTGCCTCGGGTGCAAAATACAGACTGGCAAGTGACACAGGTAAAAACGGTTTCCCCGGAAAGCGGTATTTTTATACACACCTCGCAAAAAATGACAGCAGCCAACATATGGTACTGCAAAATCTTGCTGTTGTGCGGCAATTCGGCATAGGCACGGAAAATCTTAATGTGGATATTTTTATCCCGGAAGATGCAAGAACTTTTGTAAAAAATGTTTTTGCAATCAAGGGGGGGCAAAGGGAGGACAAAGTCATCCATGTGCACCCCACATCAAGGTGGTTATTTAAATGCTGGAAAGATGAATACATGGCAGAAGTTATAAGCTGGCTGCTCAATATGGGGACAAAGGTAATTGTCACTTCGTCCCCGGATAAAAGAGAAATTGAAAAGACCAAAAAAATATTATCGTTAGCCGCTGAACTTACCCCCCCCCACATCCCCCCCTTGGCAAGGGGGGGCAAAGGGGGGGTAATAGACCTGTGCGGCAAGACAAACATAAAACAGCTTGCTGCAATCTCAGAGGAATCGGACCTGTTCTTCGGCGTGGATTCCGCTCCCATGCATATAGCCGCAGCGGTAAATACCCCTGTTATCGCCCTTTTTGGGCCAAGCGGCGCCTTCCACTGGGGGCC
>CAKKPR010000022.1 GCA_919901705.1 Thermodesulfovibrionales bacterium
GATAGAGCGAGATAGATTCCGTAGGCTCCCATATAGTTGCCGTTTGAGATAGTATTGCCAGTCAGAGTATTATTGTTAGAAGACCAAAGAAGGATTCCAACGGTAAAATCCTTAATATTAAGGTTCTTAACAGTAACACCTGTTTTCCATGAAAGAGAGACGCCGTAAGTCCAAAGTCCTGTATAAGGGTCGCCGCATACATTAGGCGAACCACAACAACTAAGAGGCCCGCATGTCCCGGTTATTGTGTGTCCATTGCCATCAAGGGTTATATAGTCGCTATCAATATTGATGGTTCCAGTCCAAAGAGCATCTTCTTTTGGGGTTGAATAAACATCCTGTGTTAGTGTGCAGGTTTTGGTTGCCCAATCCCAGATTCCTATTGATGTGCAGTCCCCACCAGTTGCATCATCTTTAATGCTATAAGCCTTTGCAATGCCTGTCATGCCAAGAAACAAAACTACAAACAAAAAACTCATTATTATCTTTTTCATCTTAAATTCCTCCATATTTATTTGTTTAAGAAAAAATAAATACTGCAAACTGCTTCAGGGCGGAACGCCAGACAAAATACATGGGTTTTTATTACTCGGACAGCTCATGACAAGACTACCCGAAAACCGATGTGTGATTCCTTGAGAAGATTTATTAAGAAGTATGACTGACTGTACAATATTGTGGCCAGATTAATTAAGACAGGAAAAAAGATAAGCCACAAAGTTGCATATCTTTCCAAGAATTTTATCCCCCTTCTTAGAAGAATGTGCTGTTTTATAGCATTTAGGGAATCTTTGTGTCAAGGAAAATTTCTTTGAAAAATAGCCTCTAAGGAGACCATGAATTCAGTTGACCTTTACCCATACTCTATTTTAAGCTTTACAGAAGCAACTGAGCCTTTAGTCATTTTGGAAGCAGGTATACGGATATTGAAGGAATAATGAATTTAGAAACAGGAGGGTTTTATGATTAAGATAGCAGTTGCAGGCGCAGCAGGAAAAATGGGCCAGAGGATTACAGCGCTTTCAAAGGAATATCCCGAATTAAAACTTACAGCCGCATTCGAAAGAAAAGGTCACGGTGCAATCGGCAAAGACATTGGAACAATAGTCGGCATAGGTGAAACAGGGATAAAACTTTCAGACAGCCTCGAAGGAATTATAGACAATTCAGACCTTATTATTGATTTTACATCTCCTGCCTCCACAAAAGATAATCTCAGGCTGGCATCTAAAAAAGGAAAGGCTATGGTTATTGGCACAACAGGATTATCGAAAGATGATATGAAAGAGATAGAACCCTTTACAAAAAACATCCCGTGCGTAATGGCGTCCAATATGAGCACAGGCGTAAACCTGCTCTTAAAGGTATTGCAGGATGTGGCAAAGGTACTGGGCGACGAATACGACATAGAGATTGTTGAAGCACATCATAGATTAAAGAAAGATGCGCCGAGCGGCACAGCATTAAAGATGGCTCAGGTCATTGCAGATGCAGTGAACAGGAATCTGGATGAAGTAGCTGTTTATGCAAGAAAAGGCATAATCGGCGAAAGGGCCAAAAAGGAAATAGGCATACAGACAGTCCGGGCCGGTGATATTGTCGGAGAGCACACTGTTATGTTTGGAGGACTTGGAGAGAGGATAGAGATAACTCACAAGGCTTCGAGCAGGGATACATTTGCAAGAGGCGCCCTACGGGCAGCACAATGGGTTGCAGGCAAGCCAGCAGGACTTTATGACATGCAGGATGTGCTGGGGTTAAAGTAATGTTTAAGGATACAGAGCATAATAATAAATTAGACAGGATATGATATTTGAGCGGTTTTATTTTGCCGATATTCAACAACCCCCTTCATCCCCCTTTGCTAAGGGGGAATTCAAGAGTCATAAAGAGGCAAAATTCCTCTTCGCCTCAGGCGAATCCGCCGGGGCGGAGGAGTCAGTCCCGATTTTATCGGAGCGAGAATGAGCGAAAATGTTATAGCCTGTCTAATTTATCTAAAAAAATGAAAGCCGGTTTTTATCAATTCTCACCCGAATTCGGGGAGATAAAAAAAAATGTAAAAAAAACTGTTGATGCCATTGAAGCAGCAGATGTTAATCTCATAGTCCTTCCCGAGCTTTTTAATACAGGGTACCAGTTCATTTCAAAAAAAGAGACAAAAGAACTTTCAGAAGAAATCCCTTCAGGATATACAACGAAGGCTCTCGAAGATGTTGCGAGGAAAAAGAAGATATATATTGTTGCAGGCATATCTGAAAAAAGCAAAGGGAAACTCTACAACTCTGCAATATTGACGGGGCCGGATGGTTTTATGGGAGTTTACAGAAAAACACATCTATTCTATGAGGAAAAACTCTGGTTTTCCGCCGGAGACACCGGCTTTAAGGTTTGGCAGACACTTATTGGCAATATCGGAGTAATGATATGCTTTGACTGGTTCTTCCCTGAGTCTGCAAGGACACTTGCCCTTAGAGGCGCTGATATAATTGCTCATTCTTCAAACCTTGTCCTCCCTTTTTGCCCTGATGCAATGGTTACACGATGCCTTGAAAACAGGGTCTTTGCAGTCACTGCAAACAGGACCGGTTCAGAGCAGAGGGGCGGTAAGGAAAGGCTTACATACATAGGCAAAAGCCAGATAACTTCACACAAAGGCGAAATTCTTTACAGGGCATCGGAAGACGGGGATGAGCTTAGCGTAAGGGAGATAGACATTTCAAGGGCAAGAAATAAGCAAATCAATTCACTTAATAATCTTTTTGATGACAGAAAAAAAGAGTTCTACGAATAGGCGCATATCCGTAATAATTCCCACTTATAACGGGAGTTCTACAATCGGGAAATGTCTCGAAGCGGTTTTTTCTTCGGAATATGATAATTTCGAGGTGCTTGCCGTTGACGACTGCTCAACCGACAACTCGGCGGAGATAATCAAAAGTTTTCAGTGCAGGCTTATAGCCCTTGATAAAAACTCGGGAGCATCAAAGGCAAGGAATGCCGGGGCAAAAGAGGGCTCCGGAGAGATATTTTTCTTTATAGATTCCGACTGCATCGTCCAGAAGAATACGCTTGCAGCCGTAAATAAAGCTTTCGCTGAATACTCACCCCCCCATCCCCCCCTTAGCAAGGGGGGGCTAGAGGGGGGTGGTGTGAAATATGAGGTAGTCATCGGCGGCACATATACCAAAATCCCCTATGACAATAATTTCTTCAGCGCCTTCCAGTCCATATTTATAAACTACTCTGAAACCAAAAAAGAAGCTCCTGACTATATAGCAACCCACGCCATGGCCATAGACCCGGTGCTTTTCAAAAAAGCCGGGGGATTTTCTGAAGATTTTCTTCCGATCCTTGAGGATGTAGAATTCAGTCACAGGCTGCACAGGCTGGGGATAAAACTAATAATGCATCCTGAGATACTCGTTCAGCATATATTCAATTTTACATTAATAAAATCTCTCAGGAATGCATTCAGAAAATCATTATGGTGGACAATCTATTCCCTGAAAAACAAGGATGTATTTAAGGATTCAGGAACAGCATCCGTTGAACTGAAGATTAATGTAACAGCGTGTTTTTTGAATATACTTCTTGCTTTAATCTCTGTTCTTACTCAAAATGTCTTAAGCCTGACTGCGATTCCATTTATCTTTAGTTTTAATCTTTATTCCAGCAGAAAACTAATTTCCGCTTTTTATAATGCAAAAGGATTTTTATTCAGCATACTTGCAGTGCTTTATTACACACTGGTCTATCCCTTTGCAGTAGGAGCCGGAGCAATTACCGGAATCTTTAAACACACTTGGGGTTTCTGTAAAACCATCATATAATATACAATGCCCCTGAAAAATAAAAAGCAGATTCTAAGCTGGTGTCTTTTTGATTTTGCCAATTCAAGTTATTCCGCAATTATCAGCGCAGTAATATTCCCTGTTTTCTATGCAAATCATATTGTAGGCAACGAGACAGGACTCGGCGATTTATGGTGGGGAAGAGCGATATCACTGAGCATGGCCGCAGTAGTTCTGACCTCCCCTTTCCTTGGGGGCATTGCGGATTTCGGCGGGATAAGAAAAAGGCTCCTTTTCATCTATACCCTCCTGTGCGTCTCAGCAGTTGCATCTTTTTCTCTCATTCATAGGGGGATGATTATCGAGGGATTTATCCTTGCTGTCCTTGCCAATATCGGCATGGAAGGAGGCCTCGTTTTTTACAATTCATTTCTCCCTGAAATAGCAGAAAGAGAATATCAGGGAAGGGTCTCTGCATGGGGATTTGCAATCGGATATGCAGGCTCAATTCTGTCCTTGCTCATTGCGCTTCCTTTGATAAAAAGCAGCCGTTTCAATCTGACATGGCTCATGGTCTCGGTCTTTTTTGCGCTCTTTTCTCTGCCTGCATTTCTTTTCCTCCCAAAAGACAGAAAAAGCGGCTCCGGAATAATCCATTCTGCCTCGAAAGGAATAAGGTATACATGGAACACATTTAAAAACATATGGGAAAAAAAAGAGGCAAGAAAATTTCTTATATCCTATCTTTTCTTCGAAGACGGTGTGAATACGGTGATAGTCTTTTCGAGCATCTTTGCAGCCACAACACTTGGGTTTAAGCCACAGGAACTGATAATGCTCTACCTGCTGGTACAGATAACTGCCCTTACAGGCGCATTCGCCATGGCAAGACCGATTGATTTCTGGGGGCCTAAAAAAGTCATCTTCCTGTCTCTGCTGGTGTGGGTTATTGTATCTGTATTGACCTATTTCGTACAGACAAAGTCAGAGTTCTGGATAATCGCATTTCTTGCCGGTTTTGGTCTTGGCACTGTGCAGGCAGCAGCAAGGGCCTTTTTCACCCAGTTTATTCCTCAGGGGCGCGAATCAGAATATTTTGGCGTATATTCCATGGTGGGAAAATCATCAGCGATATTCGGGCCCCTGATCTTCGGCTACATATCCTCGTCTTTCGGAAGCCAGCGTCCTGCAATCTTATCAATTTCCCTATTCTTTATCATCGGTTTCGTATGCCTCCAATTTGTAAAAGGCGGGGGACCTAATATAGACACAAAAAAATAAATTCCTCCAAAAATTCCTGTTGACTATTGAATAACCGCAATGTCATATTATTGACATGCCGGAAAGGGTGCTGGTAATTGATGATGATGAAATCGTAAGAGAGGTGCTTGTCGAGCATCTTGAAAATGAAGGTCATAATGTTATTGCATGCTCTAACGGCTATCGCGGCCTTGAAATATTCAAGAATGAAAAATTTGACCTCGTCATCCTCGACTTAATAATGCCCGGCATAAATGGACTGGAAGTTCTAAAGGAAATCAAGCGATTCAGCCCCCCCACTGTAGCTATTCTTATCACAGCCTTCGGAAGCATTGAAAACGCCGTTGATGCGATGAGGGCCGGAGCCTTTGATTACATCACAAAACCTTTCAATCTCGCCGATGTCAGTTTTGCGGTAAAAAGGGGATTAGGCGTGAGCAAGCTCGAAAAAGAAAACATCAACCTCAAGAGGCAATTAAAAAACAGATATGGCTTTGAAAATATAATTGGCGATTCAAATGCCATGCAAAGCATCTATAGCCTCGTTGATAAGGTTGCGCCCACTGACAGCACTGTGCTCATACTCGGAGAAAGTGGAACAGGCAAGGAACTTATAGCAAATATCATTCACTATAACAGCGAAAGGACCTCAAAGCCGCTTGTGACAGTCAACTGCAGCGCCATCCCTCATGAGCTTCTCGAAACCGAGTTATTCGGCCATGAAAAAGGAGCCTTCACAGGCGCTGTCTCAACAAAGCTCGGGAAATTCGAGATTGCCGACGGAGGAACAGTCTTTCTTGACGAGATAGGTGACATGACACCCGGTCTGCAGGTAAAACTTTTACGGGTTTTGCAGGAAAGGGCCTTTGAAAGAGTGGGCGGCACCAAGACAATAAAAGTAGATATAAGAATAATAGCTGCAACTAACAAGAACCTTGAAGATGAGGTTAGCACAGGCAGATTCAGGGAAGACCTTTATTACAGGCTTAATGTCATCCCGGTCCAACTGCCTCCCTTAAGAGAACGGACCGAAGACCTGCCTCTGCTGTGCAACTATTTTATTGACAGGTATTGCAAAAAAAGGAAAAGGCCCATGATGAAAATAAGCAGAGAAACAATGTCTGCTCTTGCAAATTATTCGTGGCCCGGGAATGTAAGAGAACTTGAGAATCTGATAGAAAGGCTTGTTGTTTTAAAGGAAGATGAGACAATTGTTATGACTGATCTTCCTGAGAAGATAGCTGGAGGGTTTAACAACCATATAGATTTTAAATCTGCCATAACCAATGCGATTAACAGCGGAAATATAGATTTTGACAAGAGAGTGACAGATTTTGAAAAATATATCATATCGCATGCAATAAAATCTGCTAAAGGCGTAAAGAGCAGGGCCGCAAGGCTATTGAATATCAAACGGACAACCCTTGTTGAAAAAATGAAAAGATTGGAGATTAAGGAATAGTCATTTCCTTGACGCCCCAGTAAAATACCTCAATTTTCTGCTATTTTCTTGACACTTCACAATGGCCTTTTCCTTTAAAATCAAATAGTTATATTCTGGCATGATTCTTTCTATAAGATTTATTGAGAGGGATTAGTGTGGTCTGGAGCATGCCTTAATATTATTGCCTCTTAAACCAACAGATTAATAAGGAGAATGTATATGATTTCAGAGACCATGGATGTTGAATCTATAGTAAATCAATACCTGCCAAAGATAAAATATTACGCCTATAAAATGTCGTTCAATCTGCCTCCGGAGTTGAGCCAGGATGACCTTGTCAGCGCCGGAATCATAGGACTGCTTGAGTCCATGGGAAGATATGATTACAGAAGGGAAGCATCTTTAAAAACATTCTCAGACTGCAGAATAAAAGGCGCCATCATTGATGAAATCCGCTCTATGCAGTGGGCCTCGAGAGATATGAAAAAAAACCTGAACACTGTAAAAGAGACCTATAAAAATCTTGAAGATAAACTTTCAAGAACTCCGTTAGATAAAGAAGTGGCCGAAGAACTGGGTATCAGCGCTATTAAGCTCCAGAGAGTGCTTTTGTCTGCTAACATGAGCCATCTTCGCAGCCTTCAGGACGTTATAACCGGCAAAGACGGGGAAACAAGAGAACTTGTCGATTGCATATCCTCGGATAAAGCCGGCCCGTCTGAATTATTCGAGCACAAAGAAGCAAGAGAAAAACTGTCCGGTGCAATAGAAAAGCTTCCTCACAGGGGAAAAATTATACTGAAGTTATATTACTATGAAGAACTCACATTAAAAGAGATAGGTACTATTGTAAATCTGACAGAATCACGGATATGCCAGCTCCTGAACGATGCGCTCCAAAAGTTAAAAGAGCATATGAATTAGGTAGTACGTTTCAAGGATAGTTAAGCTGAAGCCTCTGAATCGCTGTTGCCTTTCCGCTTTCCTCATTTATCTCAATAACCACTGCTGATAAGATACCGTCGCCTTTTGCCGTCTCAAATTTCATAGGCATCTAATAAATAGGGACAGCGACCGGATTTAGATGTTCCATAGCGCAGAAGTTCCATAGTCCCATAGAGCGGAAGAGCAGAAGCCCTAAGCTGCAAGTTTATTTGCCTTAACCTGAAGCTTTATGCATTCGTAGGCCTGAAGAATTTTGATTATCTCCAGAATGTTCTCTGCCCCTTGAATAATGTTTACGTTTGTAGTATATTGTAAACATGAAGATAGTCTGTGATGCCTCGACGCTGATACTGCTTGCGAAAATAGAGTTGTTGCGAGAGCTGACAGACGAATTCAAACTGGTTATTCCTGAGAGAGTTAAAAAGGAATGCCTTGCAAAAGAAGGGACAGACGCCAAATTGATTGAAACGCTTATCAAAGAAAAAAAGATAGAAGTCAGGGTATCTGGAAATCAGGAGTTAGTGCGGAAGATTCAACGTGATTTCAGGATTGAGGCTGGAGAAGCGGAGGCGCTTTGTCTGGCAAGGACGCTCAATTGTGTAATAGCTGTTGATGACGGCCCTACGATAAAGGCTTGCAGGGTACTGGGCCAAAAATTTGCTACAGCTATTCATTTTCTGTTAAACATGGCATCGCGTAACAAACTTGACGTGCATGTTGCCGAAGTGAAACTTGAACAATTAGCAAGGTTCGGAAGGTACAGTAAAAGGATATTGGAAGACGCATCAGAGCGTCTAAAAGGAGGTAAGAAATGGGCGTAATAAGCCTGAGGTTGAAGGACAGGGATATGGAGAGGCTAGAAGAACTGTCAAGACTCGAGCATAAGGATAAATCGAATGTTGCGCGGGAGCTTCTTGAATATGGGTGGGATTTTCTGATGGTAAAGTATTATAAAGAAGGCAAGCTCTCACTTGAGGGGTTCGCAAAAAAACTTGATATATCAGTCAGCGCAGCTGTAGATTTGCTTGCTGAACTGGGAATAGAGTCTCCTATAGGTTTTGACGACTACCTAAAAGGATTTGATGCGTTCAAAAGCAAGTAAAATAAAAAAGGGGACAGGCTGCTTAAATTTAATCAAAGGGAAAAATTAGAAACAATCAATAAGCCTCAAGGATATTTAAGCTGAAGCCTCTGAATCGCTGTTGCTTTTGCTGTTTCTTCATTTATCTCAATAACCACTGCTGATAAAATGCCGTCTCCTTTTGCCGTCTCAAACTTCATAGGCATCTGATGAAGAAAACGGTCTATTATCTGCTCTTTCTCAACACCTATTACAGAGACAGCAGGCCCGGTCATCCCGACATCTGTTATGTATGCAGTTCCGTTGGGGAGTATTTTTTCATCTGCTGTCTGAACATGCGTATGCGTACCTACAACAGCGCTGACTTTCCCGTCAACAAAATAACCGAAGGCTATCTTTTCAGAGGTGGCCTCGGCATGGAAATCCACTATAATGATTTTCGTTGATTCCCTGATTTTTTCTATCTCTTTTTCTCCAACCCTGAACGGGCAGTCAAGGGCCGGCATGAATACCCTCCCTGAAATATTAATTATTCCAACCTTTGTTCCATTTGAAATGGTATGCACTATACTTCCAAACCCTGGCACTCCCGGAGGATAGTTAACAGGCCTCAATATCCTGTTCTTTTTTGCAATATACGGAACAGATTCTTTTTTGTCCCATATATGATTTCCGCTTGTGATAATATTAACGCCGCAAGCCAGTACTTCATCTGCTGTTTTCTCTGTTATCCCGAAGCCGCCGGCCATGTTTTCGCCATTTGCAATTACAATGTCTATCTTATACCTGTCAACCAGATTGGAAAGCAGCCCCTTCAGGGTTAGCCTCCCTACCTTACCGACTATATCTCCTATGAATAAAACTTTCATGCTTTTAGCAAATTGGGGTTGGGGATTGGGTATTTGGGATTGGTAAAATAACTAACTACCAACCCCTAACCCCTAATCCCTAATTTATTTCGCATACTCCACATATCTCGATTCTCTTATAACTGTCACCTTTATCTGTCCGGGATACGACATCTCTGCCTCTATCTTTTTTGCAAGGTCCTTCGACATAACAGCCGACATCTCATCTGTCATATCCTCAGGCTTGACAATTATTCTTATCTCTCTTCCTGCCTGTATTGCATAGCACTTTTCTACTCCTTTATAAGACATCGCCATCTGCTCAAGTTTCTCGAGCCTCTTCAGATAGTTTTCTATGCTTTCCCTTCTGACGCCAGGCCTTGCAGCAGATAGGGCGTCACCGGCGGCAACCAAAGCTGCCTCTGCTGTTAAAGGATCTCCTTCACCATGGTGAACCAGTATCGCATTTATCACCTTGGGGTTCTCTCCGTACTTCTTTGCAATATTCGCCCCAATCTCCTGGTGTGAACCCTCAACCTCATGATCCACCGCCTTGCCTATATCATGGAGGAGCCCTGCCCTTTTGGCAAGCTTGATGTCAATGCCGAGTTCGCCTGCCATCATACCTGCAAGATACGCCACCTCTTTTGAATGCTGAAGCACGGGCTGGCCGTATGATGTCCTGTATTTGAGCCTGCCGAGAAGTTTTATTATCTCAGGATGTA
>CAKKPR010000023.1 GCA_919901705.1 Thermodesulfovibrionales bacterium
ATCTTCGGGAAACAGATAATTATGTTGGAAAAACAGACATCAACTAAAGGCATAATAAAGTCACTCGGACTCGTCTTCGGGGATATCGGCACAAGCCCTATTTACACATTAACAGTTGTATTTCTTATACTCCCGAAAACTGCTGACAACGTCATTGGTGTATTATCCATGATAGTATGGACAATCATAACTCTCGTTACAATACAGTATGCATGGATTGCCATGAACCTGAGCAGCAGGGGTGAAGGCGGAACTATTGTTCTGAAAGAGATACTTGCCTCAGGACTTAAATCTAAAAAGAGCCTTGTCTTTGTCTCCATACTCTCCTTTATAGGCATTTCGCTGCTTATGGGCGACGGTGTAATCACCCCTGCCATCAGTATCCTGAGTGCAGTAGAAGGCGCTGTACTGATACCCGGGTTTGAAAATTTGCCGAAGACATTTATAGTGCTTGCTGCAATGGTCATTGCTATTGTGCTCTTTGCATTCCAGAGCAAAGGGACAGAGAAGGTTGCAGGTGCATTCGGCCCGATAATGCTTATATGGGTCTCAGCCTTAGGGCTCACAGGCATAATCTCCATCGCAGATGCGCCTGAGGTTATAAAGGCCATTAATCCATACTACGGAATAAAATTCCTCATTGAAAATGGCTTGACAGGCTTCATTGCCCTCGGCGAGATAATACTCTGCGCAACAGGCGGAGAAGCGCTTTACGCAGATATGGGGCATCTTGGAGCCAGGCCCATAAGACAGGCCTGGACAGGCGTCTTTTTTGGACTTATTTTAAATTATTTGGGCCAGGGTGCATTTTTAATGAAACATCCAGAAGCAAAAAATATACTTTTTGAGATGGTCTTGCACTATGCGAACATCTTCTACATACCATTTCTTTTACTTAGCATTATAGCAACTGTTATTGCGTCTCAGGCCATGATAAGCGGCATGTTTTCCATTGTATATCAGGGCATAAATACAAGAGTAATGCCTATGTTCAAAGTTGATTATACCTCGCAGGAAAGGAGGTCGCAGATATACATAGGCTCCGTCAACTGGTTTTTGCTCTTTGCAGTGCTTTTCATAATGCTTGAATTTCAGGAATCGAGCAGGCTTGCAGCTGCATACGGCCTTGCGGTTACAGGGACAATGACACTTACAGGCTTTATGATGATATGGATTTTTTATCAGAAAAAACAGCCTGTATTTACAGTAATTGCAGTACTTGTTACATTTATCGACATTATGTACCTCGGAGCTAACTTCACCAAAATACCTCACGGCGGTTACTGGTCCCTGATAATTGCGGTTATCCCGCTAATGACCATAGTCCTTTATACACAGGGGCAAAAAAGACTTTACAGGATGATGGATTTTATGCCTTTGGAGGATTTCCTTCATAAGTTTCACAGGGTGTACACAACAACCGAAAAAATTAAAGGCACTGCCCTGTTCCTGATAAGGGATGTAAAACAGATACCCTTTTATATAACACAGACTATGTTTTTTCACGGCATCCTGTATGAGGATAATATCTTTGTATCAATAACCAAAAGGGATGACCCTTTCGGGATTACAGGTTTCTTTAAGGAAGACCTTACACCGGGACTAAGGATATTTGAGGTACAGATGGGATATATGGAAGTAGTGGATGTCGAAGAGGTGCTGAGAGAGGCACAGATTGAGGAGAGGACTGTCTTTTACGGGGTCGAAGAGATTGCTACCGGCAACCCGATATGGAAGGCATTTTATTTCATTAAGCGAAACACATCGACTTTCATCAGATTTTATCAGTTTCCACCCAAGAAGCTCCATGGTGTACTGACAAAAGTAGAACTGTAATAAAAATATCACAGACAACCCTGATTAAAATCATACCTGCACAAACCAAAGCATGTTATTCTTATATTAAGAACGCAAGGAGGTGCAAACATGAAAGATAAATGCGCCGGAGCAGCAAACCTTACAACACCTACGCTCAACATAAAAAAATGCCCTGAATGCAACGGAGACGTGGAAATATTTTCTACGGACCTGGAAGTAAAGTGCGGCGCCTGCGGCTTTATCATATATAATGAACTCGAATCATGTATCCAGTGGTGCAAATACGCCAAAGAATGCGTTGGAGAAGAACTGTATAAGAAATTAAAAAAAGATTAAAAAAGTGCCGACTACAGACTTACAGCAAGTCTATGGGCACTGGTTTACCTGCTTACAGGACCAACCACCACCATTCGTGTCACGGCAGTCACTCTCGGTACTGTAACACCTACCCGTGGAATTCCGATACCAAGGGTATCCGGCAGGGCAACATGGGTCGTTCTCCGCCACAATATATGTATGTGCCTTATCTAACAAAGGTGAAACCATATTTGTACTTGCAGTGCTCATATTGTTTTCAGATACTGCTTTTACATTTCCCTCCAAAGATGTATTGTCGATTGACCCCGCTGACACAACACCTGCTAAAACCGCAATTGTTACTGCTGTGAACAGAAGCATAAATATCTTTTTCATAAATGTCCTCCTCCTTTTTTTAACCCCTTACTGACATAATTCTAAGATTGAGAAATCGTAGCATTTCCCCAAACATGTGTCAAGCACCCTTCCTAAAGTTCCTTACCACCCCGGCCTTTGGCCACCCCTCCTAAAATAGGCGGGGAACTGAAGTAGAGTATCAAAAACTCCCCTCCTTGGTTTTCTCCTCTGCGAATCCGCCTGAGGCGGAAAGGAGGGGTTAAGGGTGGTTTGTCCTGAATGTTTATGATTGTCGCGCTGACGCCGTTTTTTCACCCAGACCGGAACACCTTACTTTTCACGTAAGAATATTTCTTCTTTCATTCTTCTATAGCGAGTACGGCGCTCTGTAATTTTACTACCATCTTCACTAATGGTTTGTATTTCATCCAAACATCTTTCTTTGAGGACACCGCACGATTCATCATCTTTTGGGATTAAAAAATCGCGCCCCACAATTATGTAACCGTTTTTATCGCCAAACTGATATATTGACCCGGCAGGAGCGCCTTGGTCTGAATTTGCGTCAATTATCCTTGACTCATATACCTTATTTCCGTGAACCGTATAAATATCCCTCCAGTCAACCGAACCACCATCGGTATAATTAGAGTGATCAGGCCGCACAAACCTCGCTCCATCCAGCTTTTTTAACCACTCTTCTTCCTGATTTCTCTGTCTGGCCACCTTTCCCGCAGCACTCGTCAACTTGTCCTGCTTAGCCTCCAGCGCATATATCTTGTCCTGCGCAACGCGGGCATCCGGCCCTTCAGGACTGGCGAGAATGGAGAACTTTAGGTTCTGTATCGCTTCCGCATATTGCAGCTTCAGTTCAAAAGCTGTAGCGAGGTTAAAGTAAGCATCTGACCACCACGGTGCCAATAACAACGCCTGACGGTACTCCTGTATCGGGAGATCGTAGTCGTCCGGGTTCTTTGCCTCGGTTTGCAGGGTCGTTGCCTTGATAAAATGCCGCCGCGCCTCTTCCGGCACTGCCGGTGCAGGCTTGATCTCCTGCGCCAGCTTAATGATCTTCTCGCGCAGCGCGTTGTCGGTCGGGCTCTTCTGTAACTGCTCGACCATCTGCTTGAGTTGCTCGCGCGGGGATTCGGCGTAGGCAGCATTTCCCAACAGTAGCATCCCAAAAAACAGAGCCAGTAATTTCATCGTGAGTTTCATATATCCCTCCTATGCTTAATCTTCCGTGTCTGAATGTCTTATCGTTTATTGGGCTTCACATCCGCTCAGCCCAAAACCTACGGCTTTCCGCAGCGCTAACCGGTTTTATTCAAACGTTCTCTCGACCATGCAGGATTCCTGCGGCAATCAAGCACCGCATATACTGAAACGTCATTATTCATGAGCTTATAATAAATGGCAAACGGAAATCGTTTGGAAAGCATGCGATGGTATCCAAAATACATGGGGTGTATGCCGGCATATATCTGCAGCGAATCAATATCAGAAAACAAGGAATCTATGAAATAATTGCCAAGACCAGCTTCCTGTTTCCCATAGAAATGAAAACCTTCTGTCAGATCTTGTAAGGCCGAATCGAGGATTCGGATTTTCACAACTTTTCGCGGATACTCTTTTTTGCTTTTTCCCAATCCGTAAAGGTTTCATTACCTTTTGATATAGATTCTTCACGCTGCGAAAGAACGTCATTATGCCATGCCGGGGAGGGTATTTCTGCGGCATGATGACATAAATCATCCCATAAGTCTTCCATCGTGCGAATCTTTTCTTCTGTGGTCATCTTGTTTATTGATATATTCATATTCACCTCCAGCGCTCAAGACTTTTTATGCAGATAGGGTAGTAACCTCGACTAAATGGTGCCTCTTGCGTGCATCGTCCACAATTTTCTCTAATTTTGAAGAAGTGTCATCTTGGATCCAGTCTGCGCCGCACTGTGAACACACAGTTGCAGGCACGTCTCTCACTACTACCACTCCAAAACCTAAGTCAACAGTAAAAGTAGTTTTTCCTTCTTTTTTTGCACCACCGCAAAGCGGGCATTTATCAGGCAATGTTTTGACTGTCATTTCTGCCTCCTTGTCTTATGATCTGATTCAAAATGCTCTAAATCAGGCTTATATGCTGTAATGATAAAACACCAGCCTGTTAAAGGATCAATTGCCGTTACCACATGGATGGGTCCGTTATCTATCCATCCTAAAAACAATGCGCTTGAATATGGTTTATCATCAGGATAGTCCTCAATGATTTCTCCTTTTCTTAGAACTTCCTTAACGTTATCTCTTGAAATGCCCCTTTCAAACATCCTTTCAAGAGAATGTCTCTGCCACTCAATATAACCATTTTCAATAGCAACTCGTAATACATCCCTGTTCATTTAACTAATTATACTTTAAGGGCAATCGTTTTGCCATGATATAAGTAAGCAAATCAGCTATTTTCTCCGGCTTCATGGGACTTCTGTTTCGGCACCCCCTCTTAAGATAAGAGCCGACAGTAGGCCTGTAGGGGGTACTCTATCCTGCCCTAAAATAGATAATTTCAGGACAGGACCGTAGTGGTTTTTTGCGTACCAATATGGTGCCCTCGCATTCGAGAGATGACATAGCAATATGAAGGATAAACAAGCATTTATAAGGCTGTTCTATAGGCATCTCAGTACATGGTGGATAAGAATCATATTGCGAATATAACAGTACAGAATAAAAAACACAATAAAGGCTTCAAAAAGACTGGGACAAGCAGTGTCATAAATGGGGCACTTTCAATTATCGCCTACAGGCCGGACGGAGCCGGGAGAAAGAGGGTGTTATGATTCCCAAGGACAGGAGTGGTTTGTGAAGCGCGTTGTCGGTCGGGTTCTTCTGCAACTGTTCAACCATCTG